>JBFHPN010000036.1:0-10219 GCA_041592735.1 Oleiphilaceae bacterium
CGGGCCACCATTGGTAAAAGCAGCCACCGGCGAAGAAGTGAGTGCTGAGGACTTGGGGGGTGCTGATATTCATTGCAGAATTTCCGGTGTTGCCGACCATTATGCGCAAGATGAAGCACACGCCTTGAGTATTGCACGCCAATGTGTGGCTAATCTGAACTGGCAAAAACCCCAACAACTCGCTATTCGCGAGAGTCACGAACCGCTTTATTCACCCCTAGAATTGGGTGGCGTGGTACCCAGTGATTTAAAAACACCTTACGATGTACGAGAAGTAATAGCGCGTATTGTCGATGGTTCTGAATTTGCGGAATTTAAGGCTTGTTTTGGTGAAACGCTGGTATGCGGCTTTGCACATATTTATGGTTACCCGGTAGGGGTTATCGCCAATAACGGTATTTTATTTTCTGAATCTGCACAAAAAGGTGCGCACTTTATTGAACTTTGCTGTCAACGAAAAATACCCCTGGTGTTTCTGCAGAACATTACGGGGTTTATGGTCGGCAAAGCCTTTGAAGAAGGCGGTATTGCAAAGCATGGCGCTAAAATGGTGACCGCAGTGGCCTGCGCTAAGGTACCAAAATTCACGATCATTATCGGAGGCAGTTTTGGTGCAGGAAATTACGGCATGTGCGGCCGCGCCTACCACCCCAGATTCTTGTGGATGTGGCCCAATGCACGTATTTCAGTAATGGGCGGTGAACAAGCAGCCGGCGTGCTCGCTCAAGTGAAGCGCGACAGCTTGGAAAAGCAAGGAAAATCCTGGTCCGCTGAACAAGAGCGGGCGTTGAAGCAGCCCATTATTGAACAGTTTGAACGCCAGTCGCACCCTTATTATGCCACGGCAAGACTATGGGATGACGGTATCATTGCGCCTTGTGAGACTCGTACTGTTTTAGGCTTAGCAATCTCCGCTTCGTTGAACGCCCCCATTGAAGAGACGCGTTTCGGCGTGTTCCGAATGTAAAACCACTTACGATTGCTCAAAGGTTTACTCATGATGATGAAAACACGTTTAACGCTGGAAGGTCAGATAGCTACCATTACCTTGTGTAACCCGGAAAAGCACAATGCTTTTGACGATAAGGTAATCGCTGAATTACGTGAACACTTGCATACCATTCGGCATACTAGCGGGCTACGCGCCATGCTTCTCAAGGCTGAAGGCAAACATTTTTGTGCCGGTGCAGATTTAGCCTGGATGAAACGCATGGCCCAGCACAGTAAGGCAGAAAATCTCAAAGATGCGCGTCAACTGGCTAGTCTGATGGCCGACTTATATCAGCTGCCTATACCTACCGTGGTCGCCGTGCAAGGCGCAGCTTATGGCGGGGCGATCGGCCTGATCGCTTGCTGCGACATCGCGATCGCCGGTGAGTCAGCGCGTTTCTGCCTAAGCGAAGTTAAACTGGGCTTGGCGCCTGCAACTATTGCTCCGTATGTGGTCTCTGCCATGGGAGCTCGTCGTTGTAACAAGTTATTTTTGACCGCAGAGCTTTTTTCTTCTGAACAAGCCATGGCTTTTGGTTTAATCCATGAAAAAGCACCCGACAGCATGCTGTCAGAAGCCATTGAAAAGACCTTAGCTCAGTTATTACTTGCAGGCCCATTGGCCAGCCAGGCAGCGAAACAATTAGTGCACGCCTGTAAACCTCCTTTTGATTCAAACCTGGCTGAAACCACCAGCCAATTAATTGCTGACCTGCGTGTTTCAGAAGAAGGTCAGGAAGGATTAAACGCATTCTTTGAAAAGCGTTCACCCTCATGGATTAAGACCTAAAGCACACAGATAAGGTGAGAGGCAATGCAAACAGCAATCAGTGCGGACAACGTAACCGGTATCAACCTGCCGGATACCGTAGATATTATTGAAGTCGGACCGCGTGACGGGCTTCAGAATGAATCATCTTCTGTATCACTGGCGGCGAAACTCGCGCTTATAGAAGGCCTGGCCGCTGCTGGAATCAAGCAGATAGAAGCTGGCAGCTTCGTTTCGCCCAAATGGGTGCCGCAAATGGCAGACAGTCAGACCTTATTTAAGACCATAAAACGGCACGCAGGCGTGTTATATACAGCGTTAACCCCAAACCTCCAGGGCTTTGAAATGGCGCTGGCCGCAAAGGCAGATGAAGTGGCTATCTTTACCGCTGCCTCGGAAAGTTTCACCCGGAAGAATATCAATTGCTCGATACAGGAGAGCATCGAGCGCTTTATCCCTGTCATTGAAGCGGCCAAACAACATCAAGTGCGCGTCAGAGCTTATGTTTCCTGCATTATCGCTTGCCCTTATGAGGGTCGTATTGAGGCAACGCGCGTCAGCGAACTGACCGCCAGGCTTTTAGATCTGGGATGTTATGAAGTTTCTCTGGGCGATACCATTGGTGTAGGCCGGCCTCATGAAATAAAAAGCCTGCTTAAGGGCTTGCTCAGCGAATTCAGCCCCAACCAGCTTGCCATGCATTTTCATGACACCTACGGTCAGGCGCTTGCAAATACCTATGTCGCGCTGGAATCGAGTATAAGACGTTTTGATAGTTCTGTGGCCGGCCTTGGGGGTTGTCCATATGCGCGAGGGGCCACAGGCAACTTAGCGACAGAAGATCTGGTGTACCTGTTGCAAGGTGCAGGTTTGGCAAAAGATATTGACTTGGATGTCTTGATAGAAACCGGCCAGCAAATCTGCCGGGCACTGAAGCGCCCTAACCTCTCAAAAGTAGCGAATGCCAGAACAGCCACACAGACGCCTTGAGCATAATCAATAAAAAAGAAGGACAGCGAATGAATACTTGCTTATGGACGCCCACAAAAGAAAAGATTGAAATCAGTCAATTAAGCGCATTTGTTACTTTGCTCAAAAAAGCGTTCAACTATCCTGAAGGCACGCTGAATTACCCCGACTTACATACCTGGTCAATTACGTATAAAGCTGATTTCTGGCAGGCGATTTGGCGTTACTTTCATCTTAAGGGGGTCATGGGCGACCAAGTGCTGGTTAATGAATCCGCCATGCCGGGTGCTCAGTGGTTCCCGCAAGCACGTCTCAATTTTGCAGAAAATCTTCTGTTTCCTGATGTTGATCCAGATAAACTTGCACTTATCGAGCGCGGAGAACATGGGCGCAGAGAGACCATCAGTTTCAAACAATTACGCGAAGAGGTCGCCAGGGTGGCGGCCTACCTGGTTAAGCAAGGCGTCAAACAAGGTGATTGTGTTGCGGGCATACTGCCGAATAGCCAGTATGCGGTGATTGCTATGCTCGCGAGCGCGTCTTTAGGGGCCATCTGGACATCCTGTTCGCCCGATTTTGGTGTCCAAGGTGTATTGGATCGTTTTCAGCAAACACAACCTAAGGTGCTATTCGCCTGCGATGGTTATTATTATGCAGGGAAAATCATCGACAATCTGAGTAAGCTGAAAGATATTCAAGCCGGTTTAACAACCTTAACTGCCTGTGTTGTTGTGCCCTATTTAAATACCCGGGATCGTCAGGATCTATCGGGAATGCAATGTTGGACAACACTCCCCAGTGTGCCGCCCGACACTTTAAATTTTGTTCAGATGGGCTTCTCTGATCCTCTTTATATACTCTATTCATCCGGCACCACCGGTAAACCCAAATGTATTGTGCATTCGCTGGGTGGCACACTTCTGCAACATGTGAAAGAACTGGGTTTACATACCAATATCACGAAAGATTCGACCCTGTTTTACTATACGACCTGTGGTTGGATGATGTGGAACTGGTTAATTTCAGGACTGGCCCTTGGGGCCACACTCATCTTATGGGACGGTTCACCATTTCACCCTCATACTAACCAGTTATTTGATCTGATCGATGAAGAAGCCATTTCGGTTTTTGGCGCGAGTGCCAAATATTATGCTGCGTGTGAAAAATACGGTTTGCAACCAGCCCTTAGTCATCAGTTGAGCAAGCTTACTACCCTGTTGTCTACAGGCTCGCCCTTAAGCCCCGAAAGTTTTGATTACCTTTATCATTCAGTAAAAACGGACGTCTGTGTTTCCAGTATTTCAGGCGGCACAGACATTATTTCCTGTTTTGCTTTGGGCTGCCCCACGCTGCCGGTTTATCGGGGTGAGCTCCAGTGTATAGGTTTAGGGATGGACGTCGCTTTTGTTGATGATCAAGGCCTTGCACTGAATACAGGAAAAGGTGAATTAGTTTGCCGGCAAGCCTTCCCCTCTATGCCGGTTGGTTTTTGGAACGATGCACACGGTACGCAATACCATAAGGCATACTTTGATCGTTTTCCGTCTATCTGGGCCCACGGTGACTTTGGTGAGCTTATTGCCCACAACAATGATCAAGGTAATCTTACCCAGCTCGGTGTTATCATTCATGGGCGCTCAGATGCTGTACTCAATCCTGGTGGGGTGCGCATCGGCACCGCTGAAATATATCGCCAGGTAGAAAAAATACCGCAGGTGTTTGAATCTCTTGCCATCGGGCAACCGTGGAAGGATGATGTGCGCATTATTCTGTTTGTCCGATTACAGGATGGGCTTACATTGGATAACGAGTTGGTGACGGAGATAAAACAAAGTATTCGTCTTAATACCACCGCTCGACATGTACCCGGCAAGGTCATTCAAGTCAAAGACATACCGCGCACACTAAGCGGTAAAATAGTAGAGCTCGCAGTTAAAAAAGTCGTAGAGGGGCTTCCGGTGACCAATATTGAAGCACTGGCAAATCCGGAAGCACTAAATTTATTCAAAGACTTACCTGAACTCAAGGAGGATTAATCATGAACCATTGGAGCCGTAAAACAGGCGCGTTGCTGACAGCCACCCTGTTCATTTTTTATATACACACAGGCTTTGCCCAGCAAGCAAGTGACCTGATCGCACCGGAATTCAGCCATTCGGCCAGTAAAGCAGATTCGCCCACTGCGCTCAGCCAGAGCAACTTCTCAAAAGCACCATTACTATCACCGGCCAAAGAATTTATGGTCGTGACGGCTCACCCTTTGGCAACCCAGGCTGCTTATCAGGTACTTGAAAATGGTGGTTCAGCCATTGATGCAATGGTCACTGTACAAACGGTTCTTGGTCTTGTGGAGCCGCAGTCCTCAGGCTTAGGAGGTGGTGCCTTTGCGCTATATTATGATGCGACCACAAAAACCTTAGCTAGTTTTGATGGCAGAGAAACCGCACCTTTAACAGCGCCAAGTGATTTATTCATGCGTGAAGATCAGGCAATGGGATTTTTCGACGCAGTACTAGGTGGTTTATCTGTCGGCACGCCTGGCACGGTGAAATTGTTAGGCGAGTTACATGCCCGCTTTGGCACACAAAGCTGGGAGAAGTTATTGTTACCGGCTATTGAACTGGCGACCAAGGGATTTGAGGTGAGCCCCCGCTTAGCGGAATCCGTCCAGCGAGATGCTGAACGCTTGAAATCACAAGCCGGCGCACGCGCTTATTTTTTTCCTGATGATCGCCCCTTACAGACAGGGCAATTATTAAAGAACCCTGCTTATGCGGCTAGCTTAAGCTATCTCGCCAAACAGGGCGCTCAAGCCTTTTACAAGCCCCCCATGAGCACGGCCATTATTGATACGGTTCGTCAATCCTCAAACCCGGGCACCCTCTCACAGGCGGATTTTGATGCCTATCGTGTTATCCAGCGCAAGAATTACTGCTTTATGTTCTTAAGTTACGAGATATGCACTATGGGGCCACCCAGTTCAGGTGGCCTGGCACTTGAGCAGCTGCTGGGCATCCTGTCGTTTACCGACCTGGCTGAACGAAATGCAGAAGATCCTCTAGCCTGGCAACTCATTGCCGAAGCCAGCCGCCGGGTATTTGCGGACAGAGCCAAGTATGTTGCTGACCCTGACTTTTTCGAAACACCCGAGAGCCTGGTCAGCAAAACGTATTTGAAGAAGCGCAGTATGGAGATCACTCCCGGTAAGGCAAGCCAGCAGGTGCTTCCGGGCGAAGCTGTTAAAAGTACTGAATCCAATCAATCAGCAAGCAGCAGTTTACTTTCAGGGAATTCACCTGAACAAACCTCAACCTCACATTTTGTGATCGTTGATGCGCGGGGTAATATTTTATCGATGACCAGTACCATTGAAAATGCCTTTGGCTCACGCTTGTGGGTCAATGGTTTTCTCCTGAATAATGAGCTGACTGATTTTTCATTTTTACCCAAAGATGCACAAGGCTGGATTGCGAATCGTGTTGAACCGGGTAAACGGCCGCGATCCTCAATGAGCCCGACCCTCGTTTTCCACCAGCCTGCATCAGATAAGATGAAACAACCCTACTTGGCGTTGGGCTCTCCCGGTGGTTCTCGTATCATAAATTTTGTGGGTCACTCCTTAATTCATATATTGCTTTGGGGTGATAGCATGCAAGATGCTTTTGACCGGCCTCATATCATCAATCGCTTCGGTAAAATGGAGCTGGAGCTGAATACTAGCGCAAGCAACTATAACAAAGCATTTCAAACGATGGGTTATGAAACGGCTGAAGTGGATATTAATTCCGGCTTACACGGCGTCATGTTCACCGGAAACGGGCTTCTCGGCGCAGCGGATCAGCGCCGGGAAGGTATGGCCATGGGACGTTAAACTATCTTAGTCATACTCTCTTTTCTAAGATTGAGTCTGCTTGAAAACTAACGCTAAGCTTTTAGGGATTTAAATAATATAGCGGCACAAAGGCTACCAGGAGCAACGTGGTCCCCATGACCAACAAAGGTAGCAAAATACGTTCATGTCGATAGTAGAAGTGGCGATGCTTTTCCTGCATGGCAAGCTCCACTTCTTCATCGCCAACCACTTGCCGGGTCAGCAAATGGTTCAGGGATACCGGCGGGCTGAGATAGCCGAGCTCAAACGCCATCAGACAAGTCATCCAGAAGTGTATCGGATTGATACCGTTAGCGTAAGCAACCGGTGCGATAGTGCCGGTGACTAATATCAGCGCGCCAAAGGGATCCATGACCATGCCAATAAAAATCAGGAACAGAACAATAAAGCCCATAGTCAGATAGATAGAGTTAAAGTGATCCGGAATAACCAGCGTCCCGCCGCCTCGTTCTATCATACCGCCAACGGTGAAAGAGCAAGCCATCAACATCAGTAAGGCACCGATCTGAATGGCAGAATTATCCAGTGCGCTCCCCAGAGCTTTTGATAAAACAGGATTCGCACCTGCCGTTTTATTGCGTTCTTGAAAGTCCCGACTGAAGCGCCTCTCGAACCAGAGAATAGCGAGCACGACAACGGGCAAAATAATCGGTGCGGTAAACTCATCTAGTTGCGCATCAAGCAATAAATCATAAATGATTAAGACTGCCGCTAAAATGCCAACATACGGAAGGAACAGCTTCAAATGATGAAGAGAAGGTCTCAAACCGACACTCAGAGGCGTTAACTTTATCGGATCCTTGCGAGTGAGCATTGCAAACACGGCAAACACCACCATGCTTAATAAAAAGACTTTAAAACCCCAATAAAACAGCTCATCGGTTACTACCTCCTTATTAAGGATGGCAATCCCCACGACCAGCAAGCAAGGCCGTAATACGACACCTGAACCGGTCATCGCGGTGATAGCGAGTGACAATTGCCGACGTGTGCCTACCCGGCGCATTTCCTGATAGACCACGGCTCCCATCGCGATGATGATAATACCTGAGGCACCGGTATAAGCCGTAGGAAACGCCAGCAAAGCAATGGCCATAAATGCCAGAAATTCAGGGGGTAAATGCCAGGGTTTAAGAATATCGAAAAGCTTTGCGCCCACCAGTGATTCTTTTAATAACATACCTACCAGAATGTACAGACCTATCGCGAGGTGTAAATTAGTAAGTTGGAATATTTGTGTAAAATAGATCGCGATCCCGGGTAAATGGCCTTCTCCGATAAAAAATTGAAAACACGCGGCCAAGAGCATCATGCTATGTATCGGAATGGAAAGAAATGCCTTCCACCAGGAACGATGGCTCTCGAGGTTGGCTGGCGGAGTCAGCAAGTGGTACAGGTTCACCAGTGCCAGTAAGCTCGCGGCAATCATAAGAATAATCAGCAGTTCAGGATTTTTGACCACCGTGCCCGATGCATACGAGCCTTTAATGAAGTAGAGCGTAGATACTGCTAAGCCGGCATTGCCGATAAATTGCCCGATATTTGAAACTTTATGATCTAACTTGGAGTGAATCGATCTGAAGGCAATATGGCTTTTTTTCCAGGTGGTTACCAGCGCGGCAAAAGCCAATAATAAGATCAGATTGAGTCGTTGATATTTAATGGCCCATAAGCTGACGGCTGCCAGGCTGTGCTCGATACTGCGGAACATTTTTACCCAGATAGTAAGCTCTTCATGATAAATAGCTGCTGCCTGGTGTTGCTGTTCACATATAGTCAGTTGGCTTAATAACGAGTTTCTGGCGGCATCCCGATCAAAATCTGTTTCAAACAACGAAAAATCTTCGCTTTCTTCGGCGTGCTCGGCTTCCAGTTCATCAAGGCGCTGCTCAATATCCAGGTCAAGCTTACAATCTACTTTAGGCTCATCACCTCTGAGCACAAAATAGTCAGGCCAGATGGAAACACCCGCCTTGAGCATCTGCCCGTGAATATTTTCACTGGTCCCGGCCACAATACTAATAAACAGTAACACCAGAATGGACGCATAAAAAAACCGTTGCGTGTAGCTATTCATTCGATTCTTCGGATTCGTTTCTGTTGTAACTGTATCAGACATACATACCGCACTGCATAAGCTATGCACTAACGCAGCAATCGCCAGTAGATTGCTGCTAGTTTAATAAAACCGATTAAAGTACGAAGCGGCCGCCACTGGCAACGACAACAAGAATCAGACCCAAAATTAAGTTGGTACCCACCATTTTTCTGATGGTGGCCAGTCGATTGGCGGCATCATCCCAATCTGAAATGGCCACAGCCATTCTAAAGCGTTTGAATACGGCAAAGAATAAGTGTCCGAATATCAGGAACATCACGTAGCCTAAGCCCAACATGATATGGACATGCTTACCCACACTCGACATCCCCCCGTATAAGGCAATCATGCCATGCCCACTGATTATCAGCAGAATAATCGATAGCCAGACAAAAATAAAAAACTGGCTGAAAACACCGCGCCATAACGTCAGCCTGACAGGAGGATCAAGCAATTGTGCTGCAACAGGTCGCAGACATACATAGGCAAAAAACATCCCGCCAACCCAAACAACAGCGGCTAAAAGGTGCAAAGATAGTGCTATAGACATCATCATCGTAAAATTCTCTGGCTAATTTATGGCGGGCAAACTATAGCCTTATTGGCAAAGGCCTTACAAGATGAAAATAGCCCTCTTTTAAGATTAATTTTTAATAACCCTGCCCGAAATACTTGTGTATCGTTTTTATCTATTGAACACTGTGCGCCCGACTTTCCATTTTCCCCATTTTTTTGCGCATCAATAAGGTCATGTTCATTATTATGCCTGCCCAGCCTTTTCATTTATATTTTGCGCTTACTTTACGCCTGCTCTTGCGTATGGGTTTGTGTCTGGCAGCCTCTTTATCTTTCAGCCCGGTAAATGCTGCCAGCCTGAGCCTGCCCTTTATTGAGAACGGTATAGCGTTTGAGATCCACTTTGATGATGTGCCTGAAGAGCAGGACAACACAAACCTTAGCGACTTGCTTAAAGAAGGCATCAAGATTCAACGGGATGAAAACACTACCTTAAAAAATTATACAGATCCTAACAAGATTGCCCGCTTTGAACAGGACATTATTAGAAAGATCCTCAGATCCCAAGGCTATTATCGTTTTTTTGTCTCTGCACAGATTGTCTATCAACATGATAAAAGTCAAAAACCAGGGTCTGATTCTGCGACGTTAGCCTCAAAAGATTCCGTCGAAAAAATTATCTATTTAATTGCACCGGGTAAACGCTATAGCGTCAAAAATGTTGTTTATGATTTATCTGATATTGAGGTTAACCCTGACACTAAAATAGCGCTACAAGCTGGCTCCCCACTGATCGCCGAGCACATTCTTGATGCTCAGGCAGCCCTTCAAAAACATGTGCTTAACCGTTATTGTTTTTACGATATAAAGATTAAATACCAGGTTTTACTTGACCACCAAACAGCTGAAGCCACGGTTATTTTCAGCAAGAACCCAAGTCCCCAGGCAAAATTTGGCCCAATCTATCTGGAAGGCCTGGAAACCG
>JBFHPN010000037.1:0-10195 GCA_041592735.1 Oleiphilaceae bacterium
TCGAACTGACCCTCAAGCGCACGATAATCTTTTGTCAGCAAAGTGATTTTATCCGTCAGCCCCGCATCTTCTACCCGTTGTTTTGCCAGCGTGTATTGTTGTTCAGAAATGGTCGTAGTGGTGACATGGCAACCATAATGCTGAGCTGCGTATAAGGCAAAGCCACCCCAACCTGTGCCAATCTCGACAACTTTATCATCTGGTTTAAGCTGCAACTTCTCGCATATACGTTTTAATTTATGCTCTGAAGCCTCTTGCATACTTGATTCAAGCGAGGGAAAAATACCGGCGGAGTACATCATAGTGGGATCGAGAAACAACTTGAAAAAATCATTACCCAGATCGTAATGCGCTGCGATATTGCGTCGAGAGCCCTTCTCTGTGTTTTCATTCAGGCGATGGAACCATTTAAGAAGGGGCCGGGATAATACTGCCAGCCCGCCTTCCATCTGGTTTAGTAAACTCATATTTCTTACCATGACCCGAATCATCATGGTGAGGTCAGGAGTCGTCCAATCCCCCGTCATGTAAGCTTCGGCTGCACCAATACTGCCACCGGTGATGATATCTGCATAGCAACGGTTATCATGAATATGCATTTCGGCATATAGCGCATCCCCCTGACGCAGACGACTATCGCCGAAGACAAATTGCTCGTCACCCTCAACAATCCTGATGGCGCCTACTGAGAGATTTTTAAGCTGAGAAAACAGTAATTTTCGCGCCATACTGCTGAACAAGACGCTGCGTTTTTTTTTGTCTGAATTTGCCAACGTGACGATTGAACTACTCATTATACCCTCTCGGAATCTGTGGTTTCGCCTGTTTTGGGGTGGTCATAAAATGGCACGCCTTTAAGTTTCAACTTTAATGCTTGCCAGTAAATACCCGTTATAACCTTTACGGTCATAAAGGGAAATCGGATCAAAGTCTTTCCCAGATTTGTTTCAAAACCCAGACGCGTCATAACTAATGTGGCATCGAAATGTTTTACAACAGAAAACGACTCAGCACTTTCTCCTGCCGCCTGAACGAAGTTATCCATATGCACAAACAATTTTTCATGCGGCGCATTAAATACCCAGCGATAATCCATATTCATAGGATTAAACGGGGACACATGGAAAGCTTTACTAAATTCAAACTGGTGCTTATCTTTGCCTTTGCGCTGATACACAGGATGTGACTCAGGCTGACGCTGGCTGTGTTCAACAGGCAACACATAGTCATGCCTTTCTCCCCAAGGCGTGTTGGTTATCTCTGCCAGAATAGCAAGCAGCCTGTCATCGGCATCGAAACAGTAATAAAACACCACCGGATTAAAAACAATATTCAAATAGCGTGCATGTAATAAGGCCCTGACCGAATGTATCGTGCCCTCTACAAAAGGCGCGACACGATCAATCACAGCCTCTTTTAAATTATCTTGTTCTGGGGCATAGAAATCCTTGCGGCAGAAGCGAACCAGATTGAAACCGCGCGTTGAGCAATACCATTTTTTTGCAAATAAACCCGACAGCTCATCCAGATCAAGATATAGCATGAATAAGGGATAATTAAAGGCATGCGCTTTTGGCTCAAAACGTCGATGGCGCACATAGCCTTTAAAGATAGCACTATGGATGATGCCGTCATGTTGAGCGCGGTCTTTACTCATAATGTCAGGCCAAAAGCATTCGCTACACGTAAGCCCGACCTGACACCATCTTCATGAAATCCATTAAACCAATACGCACCACAGAAGTGGGTGCGATTGTGGCCACTTATTTCTGAATGTCTGCCTTGAGCTTTAACACCATCCTGAGTAAACACAGGGTGACTATAATCGAATTGCGCAATTATTTTTTCAGGGTTAATTTCCTGGGTTCGGTTAAGCGTGACCAGGAGGGTTTCCGGAGCATCATGAAAATTTTGAAGAATATTCATGTTATAGGTCACCATGGCACAATTATTGTGACGCTGAGGAATATGATAGTTCCAGGCTGCCCAGGCCAGCTTACGTTTAGGCATGAGTCGGGTATCTGTATGCAGAACAACCTGATTGCTTTGGTAGGGTAATGCACCCAGAATATCACTTTCTGCTGCGCTGGGGTCGCTAAGAAGGCGCAGAGCCTGATCACTGTGACAGGCAAATATCACCTGGTCAAAGTGATGCAATTGCCCCGATTTAGTCAATACATCCACGCCATCCGGCTTTCTTGTCACTTTATGAATAGGCGTATTCAGATGTATACGCTCTTTGTAGGCTCGTGTTATCGGCTCGATATAGGAGCGGGAACCCCCGCACAGCACTCGCCATTGCGGCCGGTCATCAACACTTAACATGCCATGATTATTGAAAAACTTCAGGAAAAATCGCAACGGAAAATCCATCATCACGTCAACCGAAGCAGACCAGATTGCGGCGCCCATCGGAACGATGTAGTAATTCACAAAGGCATCGGAATAACCGTGTTGTTTTACGAATTGCCCGAGCGTCTGATTGTCATCTACCTTATTGTTTGCAAGGGCTTCACGTGTTTGTTTATTGAAACGTAAAATATCCAGAACCATTTTCAAGAATGCCGGACGAAGCAGATTAAGCCGCTGCGCAAATAAACTATTCAAGGAGGTGCCATTATATTCCAGGCCGGTATTTTCACAGCGCACGCTGAAGCTCATATCCGATGCTTCACTCTCTACCCCAAGCTGATCCATCAATTTGATAAAGTTTGGATAGGTCCAGTCATTGAACACGATAAAACCGGTGTTGACGGGATAGCTCTTGTCGCCCAGCATCACATCCTGAGTATGCGTATGCCCGCCCAGATAATCATTGGCTTCGAACAGGCTAACCTCGTGTTCCCGGCTTAACACGTATGCCGCAGTGAGGCCAGCGATACCGGAACCGATGACGGCTATCTTCTGTGATTTACCACCATCAATAGTAGTCTGGGAAGAAGGTGCAGCAGAATCATGCATAAATGTTTAACCTTGAGTTTAAATAATTAATAGTCGTGTACAGCAAATTGTGATTTCAATACGTAAATAAGATAGCTTCATGGCTCTGCGGGGTGGCGTGAGCTCTTACCGACCAAAGGAAAACGCAAAGCATCTGGTAACCATGACATCATTTTCAGTAGCAGAGTGAATCGCTTGGGAAAATGGATATCAAACCGACGCCCTGCAAGCCCTTTGGCAATTCGCTTGGCGGCCTCGTCTGCACTGATTCTGAAGGGCATAGGAAAATCATTTTTGTCTGTCAGGGGCGTCTTCACGAAGCCGGGACTCACCACTCGAACATCCAGACCTTCATGCTGTACATCCAGCTTTAAACACTCCATAAAATATCGTATTGCCGCCTTGGACGCGCCATACGCACCTGCCCTAGGTAAAGCCAGATAGGTCACACTACTGGAGACCAGCACCAGCTGTGGTGCATGTTTGGTATGCCCTTTTGCAGCACGCATTAAGGGGAGACAGCCATTTATTACCTGTATCGCGCCGAAAAAATTGGTATTCATGACACGCTTCACTGCATCAAGATCAATCGTCTCAGAATCAATATATTCACAGGTACCAGCATTGACAATAACGCGATCAAGGTGGGCAGTATGTTGACGTAATCTGCTCAAGGCCTCACTGACCGACTGCTCATCCACGACATCCATTTCGATAGGGATAATACGAGCGGCATAAGCGGGCAGTTTAGATTGCAGTGCGGATAAGTTACGCGCGCTGACAAATATCTGGGTATCTGCCTTATCCAGGGCTTTTATCAACGCAGCACCTATTCCAGTGGATGCCCCGATGATCCATGTTGAATAAACCTGTCGGGGTGTGTTCTGCTGTTCGACTGAACTAACCGAAGTCGTCATAGGTGTTTCCTTAAATTGAGACCACTAGACCAAACGTTTTTTTAGCTGATATATGACCGATCCCAACACGGGCACGTGTTCATATAACAAGGCACCACCATCACAGTAGTCTTGATGAAAATAGATTTTATCGGTGAAATGCAATTCGGTGGCGCCGTTTACCTTAATGGGTTTGGCCCGGTTCAATCGAGGATGAACATAGGTCATCGTCCAGGTAAGCATTGCTTTGCCTGGTTGACACCATTGATCATGAAACTCAAAGTCACAAGCACGCAGGTTTTCATAGAGCTGCTCACAATATTCAACAAAGGCCGTACGCCCATGTAAATGATGGAAGCTATCTATAAACTCAAGATTCTCTGCATAGACGGTATTGATAAGCTCATGCTTTAAATCATCGGCACTCATTTCCCGATACAATTTTTTAAAGCATTCCAGCAGCGATTCTGAATCCGCATCCCCTTGATTCATATCTTTTACAGACTTTTCAGGTCGCGATGCTTGTATTGATGCAGACATAAGCGTTACTCACCGTGTTGATTTCTACCTTCTTGTAAAATACGTTTTGGCACTGGGTTCAGATCACTGACAATCCTGAAAACACTCAAGAGTTTGAGTAAATAATAGGAAATATCTATTTCCCACCAGTAAAAACCCTGGCGCGCCGAAACGGCAAAACGATGGTGATTATTGTGCCAACCCTCACCCAGGGTTAATAATGCAAACCAGGGATTATTTCGGCTATGATCTTTTGTTTCGAAGCGACGGCTGCCCCAAATATGACCTAAGGAATTGATAGTAAACGTGGCATGAAACAGCAAGGTGGTCGAGATAAAAAAGGCCCATATCAGCATCTGCCAGCCGTTGGTGCCACTTTCAGGCCACATCAAAGCCAGCATTTCACCAAGCCCGAACAAACTCAATGCAAAAATTGCCGGCACTAATATGTCGAAGCGATTCAGGAAACGCAGTTCTGGATATTTGGCCAGATCTTTGATCACGGAGTAGTCTGTCTTGAAACCTGCTTCTGACATAAACCATCCCACGTGACTAAACCAGAACCCGTGCTGAACAGGAGAATGCAGATCGTCAGGCTGATCGGACTCACGATGATGCTTGCGATGATGTGCTGCCCACCATAACGGCCCTCGTTGACAGGCGCTATTTCCCATCACTGCAAAAATAAACTGCCAGACACGATTGGTCTTGTAACTTCGATGCGAAAATAAGCGATGATAAAATGCAGTAATCGCAAACATGCGCAGCCAAAAAAAGAATAAACACGCCAGCACTGCAACGGTACTCACCCCCGTCCAAATTACACCCAGACATCCCAGATGAATAAAAATAAACGGCATACATCTTAGCCAGTTAATTTTATACGGATCCTTAGTAACTTGATCCTGCATTGGTGCTTCTGAATCGAACCACCTTATCAAATTATGGAATCGTCGTGATTCTGCTTGTTTACTACTCATACTGATTGAGACTCCCTGGTTGAGCGTTTCTTGACAGGTGATTCAGAGGAGAGTTCCTGTCCGCTGGAGAATAAATCTGCCTCCGGCGCTTTATCCGTCAACTGCTTGAACCAGTGTTTAGTCTGAGCGACTGCCTGAGCATGCTCAACTATGGGCAAAGGATAATTAAGTGCTT
The DNA here is from genome assembly GCA_041592735.1 of Oleiphilaceae bacterium. Classification (GTDB taxonomy): domain Bacteria; phylum Pseudomonadota; class Gammaproteobacteria; order Pseudomonadales; family Oleiphilaceae; genus PZPK01. Next base: position 5,511 of record JBFHPN010000037.1, read on the forward strand.
TTGCCTGCATAGCGCTGGGCATATGAATGCTGCGATTATCCAGTGAGGCTAATTCTGGCACATACTGACGAATAAACTGACCCTCGGGATCAAATCGCTGCGCCTGAGTGACCGGGTTGAATATTCTGAAGTAAGGTACCGAATCCACACCAGTCGACGCACTCCACTGCCATCCGCCATTGTTCGAGGCAAAGTCACCGTCCACCAGTTTAGACATAAAAAAAGCCTCACCCAGGCGCCAGTCAACAAATAGGTGTTTCGTTAGGAACATGGCGGTCACCATGCGTAAACGATTATGCATCCAACCTGTCGCGAGCAGTTGGCGCATGGCTGCATCAACGATAGGATAACCGGTTCTGCCCTGTTTCCAGGCCTCAAACAATGGGCTTTCCTGTCGCCAGGGCAAGCGATCTGTTTCCGGCTTGAATGCTTTGAATCGGCAAACATCAGGAAAGTCCACCAGTAAATGCCGATAGAATTCCCGCCAAACCAATTCATTGATCCAGCATGCAACGCCTGGATAGCCTTCTCGGAGAGACCCGTGATTCAAGGTCAATGCCGCATGCATGCACTGAGCCGAGCTTAATGCACCTACCGCAAGATAAGGTGATAACTCACTGGTGCCCGCCTCAAACGGAAAATCACGCTTTTCTTTATATCGTTTGATTGCTTTATCCATAAAGCGGTTTAGCCGTTCATGGGCTTCTTCCTCACCTGCGGGCCATAATTGTGCCCATTCATCTTTCTGGGATGGCAACAAGGCGGTATCAGATTTCACAGACAACCGAGTTTGTTGTTCAGGCCGATTTAATATGCGTCGAGATTTTCTTTCAAATGCATCAAAAAACGCGCGTTTAAAGGCGGTGAATACTTTATAGGGTTGGCCCTGCTTGTTACGAATACTACCCGGCGCCAGCAAGCATGCATCATGAAAGGCGGATACTCTCACCGCCTTGGCTTCACACAGCTGCTGGACGGCAGCAGCACACTGCCTTTCGTTAACTTCATATTCATAATTGAAGAATAACCGCTGGACGCCATGCTGCTCGATCAGCGCGCCAAGTTGAGCTGGAAGTTGCTTAAAGTCCCCGCTCGACAAAATTATGAAGGGAACATTCAGAGCACTTAACTCATCTGCAAGACAGGCCAGCTGGCGCAATATCAATGAGCGTTTGGCTGGCGCGATACCATGAAGCTGCCATTGTGCTTCAGTGATCACATAAACAGCCAGAGTGGGCCCAGCTGCCATCGCCGCAGAGAGTGCCGGGTTATCATAGACTCGCAAATCACTGCGGAACCACATCAGATTAAGCGGCATGTTTGTTTCCTTCGTTTTCACGCGTTGCATGACCTTTCATTTACCAATAAATCTTATACTTAAATACTGTTTTGTAACCCTAATTCCATCGGGTACTTATCAAGCATGGACAAGGCATCATGCTCTTGATATTTCTTCATAAAAAAACGCACCAATGTCATCGGCACCACCAAGGGCACAATACCTTTACGGTAATGATCGATCAGTCCCATCAGCTCCTGTTTTTCAGAGGCATCCAATTTACGTTTCAAATAGCGTTGCAAACGCATCAGTATACTTGCATGGCGCTTTCGCGTGACCGGTTGTTTCATGGCCCCCATAAAATCTCTTATGTATTGCTCTGAGATATCCGTCATGCTTTTACCTTTGTGATTCGCCAGTAACTGGCCTAAGCGTAGAGCAGTAGGTTCACTATGCGCCGTCAAGGTTAACTTATATTTGTGATGAAAACGCATCAGTGAGCCAACATCCATTTTCTCAGCCTGCAACTGCTGCCATTCATGGTAGGCATAAACGGTGGCTATAAAATTTTCGCGTATCTGATTATCATTGATTCTGCCAATCTCTGTGACGGGCATAAGAGGTAGTTGCGCCATCAATTCATTCGAAAAGGCACCATTTGCCATATACAAAGGCTGGCCTTTAACCCCATAAACCTTGGTACTGTTCACCCCGCAACTCGGTGATTTCTGCATAAAAATAAAACCACTTAAATCCTGCATCGAAGGCGCAACATCCTGCGCAAGGCGGGTTAATTTATCTGCATAATCTATATCCGGCTTATCTGTCGCAATCACCTTGATACGGTCATCTAGTTGAGCCAGACGAACAGGAGGGCGCGGCACGCTCATGCCTATTTGTACTTCCGGACAAATCGGTCGAAATTCAAAGTACTCAGACAATACCTTAGTGAGGTAACGAGAAAGTTTATGTCCACCATTATAACGAACCTCTTTTCCCAACAAACATTCGCTGACGCCTAATACAGGCTTTACATTCTCGGACATAAACGTGTACCTTTTGAAAATCAATTATTAATGAGATGTCTGGAAAAAACATCATGCTTCCAGGACAGTGTTTAAGTTAGTACGCACGTAAACAGGGTTTAGATTGCTAAAGCGCAAAATTTCTTGCCAGCAAATGACCGCTTGTAAAAGCAGCTTCCACGCCCTTAATGGTTTCACTTTCAGCCAAGTAATCACCGCAAAACCATAAGCCCTGGCCATCATGCAGATAGCCTTTTCCGGAAAGCGAATGGTTCTGCGCAATCGCATATAACCAGCGATGTAACAACTGGTCTTCAACAATGACCGGTGAACCTGTCAGGCTGGCGAGTGCTGCAATCAGCTGATTGGCTACTTTGTCTCTGCTCTCGTCGATACACTCTGCGCTCCACTCAGGGCTGGCCTGAATCACCCAGATCTGGGATGAGCCCTGCTCTGTTCGGCCTGGTTTACTCTCTTCGAGAATTAATCTGTGAATGGGTGAATCTGTCAGTTCATAAAAATGCTGGCTAAGCTGGAGATGCCCTTTAACATGAAGCATCAACACCCATTGTGGTAATAAAACAGGCTCTGAAAGTGCAGATTTGAATGGGTGTTCATTGTCCAGGAGGTCGGCAGCTTGTTGAGGGGGGATTGCCAGAACCACATGCTTCGCACGACAGTACAATTTCTGTTCCGAAGGCTCACCGACATAGGCACACCATTCATCGCCTTCTCGTAGCAGGGCGGTGATGCGCGTGGAAAACGTAACATCCAGCCGATCCGCAAGATTGCGCGTGATGCTTGAATTCCTCGGTGTCCCCACATAATGGGTGCCTTGCGTGTGCGAATAATGCCAGACATCCGCAACACCCTGTGTAACCCAGCTTTCAAGTTGAGCACGGAATAATTCCGAATACGCGGTAAAACTTGTACATCCCAGGTCGAAGCTCAGATCCTCACCCGTGTGCGCAGAACGTACTCTTTTGGAGGATAGCCGCCCGCCACTGCCTCTGGCTTTTTCGACACACACGACAGACAAGCCTGTTTTTGAAAGATTCTCAGCCGCAACCAGACCGGCCATACCTGCACCAACCACTAACACATCAGATGTTAACATCACCAAAAGCTCCATTTTTATCAATTAGTCAGATTTACGTACAACGGGGGTGTATAGATCACCTATTCTTCTGCTATTCTTCAAAGAAATTTGTATAACTATGAGATACCTTCGTTGACTTCTGACTCTCCCCCACAGCCACTAACCCAGGAAGACTCGTTAAATAACCTGATCCTGGCCATTGCTGAGCGGCAAAGCAAAGATGCCTTTATCCTTTTATTCGAGAAGGTGTCATCAAAATTAAAAGCTTATGCCATTCGTTGTGGTGCCAATAGCGCGGATGCAGAGGAAATCGTCCAAGAATGTTTATTAATCGTCTGGCGTAAGGCAAAAACCTTCAACCCGCAAACCGCGTCGGCAATCACATGGCTATATACAATTGTCCGCAATAAGCGCATAGACTTTATACGCAAGCAGCGCCCTGATCTTATTTGTTCCGATGATCTTTGGCCTGAACCTGAAACAGAAGATTTGGAAAATCATGTAGAGAGTGATCTGAATGCAATCATCGTCCGTACATTGATTCATGAACTGCCAGAAGAGCAACGTCAGATTGTGTTTAAGGTCTATTTTGAAGGTAAGTCTCACAGCGAAATTGCCGGTGAGCTAAACCTTCCACTTGGCACGATTAAGTCACGGCTCAGGCTGGCTATGAAAAAACTCGATACACTTGCAAAAGAAAATATGTCATGGCTAATTATCATCCATCTGATGAACTTTTAATGTCTTTCGCTGCAGGCCAAATGCCCGATGCTCTTGGGATTATTGTGGCTTGTCATCTGGAAACCTGCTCTCACTGCCGCCAACGTAGTGCATTCTATGAACGCCTGGGCGGCGAGATCCTGCTGGCTACCGAGCCCAGCGAGGTTTCTCCTGCAATGCTGGATACTCTCTTGTGTCGTTTGGATGATACAGCGTCTGTGGCCGCCAATGAGAATGTAGCCCTCCGATCCGGAGATACGCCTGCAGCCACAGAAATTAAACGTATCCACAATCTCCCTAAACCCCTGAGACGTTTTGTCAGGAATGAATTCTCACAACTTCCCTGGTCGGGTATGACGCGTAATATCAAGGAATTTGTGCTACCGATTTCGGGAGGCGGCTATACGGCCAAATTTTACAAAATTGCTGCCGGCAAAGAGCTGCCTGTGCACACTCACAAGGGTAATGAGTATACCCTGGTGCTCGATGGCAGTTTTTCTGATAATGCAGGCGATTACCATAAAGGGGATTTCATACTGGCGGATACACAAACCATTCATCA
>JBFHPN010000038.1:0-9737 GCA_041592735.1 Oleiphilaceae bacterium
GTGTGCAGAATTGGCTTCCGTCATAGCGGCTTGTACATCATAGACGTGATGGCGTTCCACTACCTCAATACCAAGGCCAGAGAGGCGTGCCAGAACGGCTGATCGTTTGTCATCCTGCGCGCTAACCCGGATGCGGGCTGTCAGCATATTGAGACGAGGAAGCGGGGTTTCTGATAGCACCTTGAAGGGCAGTCTATCTAAGGCCTGGCGTTGTTGCTTGTTAAGCAGAAGCAGCCATTCCTGTTGCAATACCCGCCAGCCCTGTTGAATATAGACTTCGGTAAGTAAGGTTTGGCCGGCCTGATTGCGTATCTCGATGGGCACGGTATCGGGCAGCAAGGTATTGGCATCAGGTATCTCGTCCAACAAGGCTTGAGGGCCAGTCGCTGCTTGCTTCAGGCTGTCTTGCGTCTGCTCCTGCACCATGTGGCGCGTTGTCGACAGTTTCTCGCTGAGTCGAGGCAGTGCCGGTGATGGCAAGGTGGCCGGCAGCGCGCCTTTGACTGGTAGTTGTGCATGCGAACACAGCGTTAATGTCAGCATGCCAAGCGCCAGGTAGCAGCGATATTTGTTTATCATGTTCCCAGTCTCCAGGATGTTCTGGTTAGGTCTTGGTCTTGTAAGTGTTTACTCGTCGTATAAAGCGTAGACGTTTGAGGCAGAAAACAATTCCTAACTATAATCAAAAAAAAGGGAATAAATAATCGGCTTGTTCGTTATGTCTGTATGAACATTGAATGAGGGCACCATTTTGCACGCTGAATTACTTGATTTATTACCCGGATTGCGACGCTATGCCTATTCATTGTGCGGTTCTGTGGCAGATGCCGATGACCTCTGCCAGGACACGATAGAACGCATTTTGAAAAAAGGAGTGCCTGAGGATACGGTGTTGGCCAAATGGGCCTTTCGTATTTGCCGGAACCTGTGGATAGATCAATACAGGGCCGCGCGCACCCGACAACAGGCCACCGACAATCCTATTTTGCAGGAACAGGCGATTACCGAGGGTAGTCGGCGGACAGAAAATGAAATTCAATTGCAGCAGGTTCAAAGCGCCATGCAGAAGTTAAGTGAAGAGCAACGCTCGATACTTTCTCTGGTGACCGTGCAATCGATGTCATATCAGGATGTTGCCGATGTGCTGGATGTACCGGTCGGTACGGTGATGAGCCGAATTGCCCGGGCACGCGCTAATCTCAGTCACTATTTAAAAGCCGGAAACACACTGGCCGCAGGACATTAATATGGAACTTTCGGACGAAACTTTAAATGCTTTTCTTGATGGTGAATTGTCAGCACTAGAGATGCGTATTGTGCGTGATGCCATGGCTAGCAATGAACAGATTGCCCAGAGGCTGGATCATTTGGCCTGGTTGAACAGCCAGGTGCAAGCCAGTGCTCATGAGCTTGATGCCATCGCCTTATCACCCGGACTAGAGGCGCTCACCGCACAACTCAAAGAGCAGGCCCGGGAGGCGAAAACCGGGAACATCCTTGATTTCCCCAAGAAAACGCCGCGCTCAGCATTTTCTATGGTATGGCAAGGCGCGGTAGCCGCTAGTGTGGCGGCTGTTTTTGGCTTTATGGTCGGCACCGCTACGCAAACGGGTGTTGAAAACCAGGCGTTGCCCGAATGGGCGGCGATTAGTCGGGCCTTATCCGATGCGCCAAGTGGTGAGACGTTAAACACTGAAACGGGTACCCGCTTTGAGGCACGGCTGTCATTTATGAATACCGAAGGTGACTATTGTCGGCAGTTTTATGTGAAGCCTGCCGGTCGCCAGGCACTGCAAAGTATTGCCTGTCGGTCTCTGGATGGCTGGTCCTTGCGTGCGGCATTACCTGCCGGTGATACAAACGGTTATCAACCGGCCTCTGAGGATCGTTCACTGGATAAGGTGATTGACAGTATGTTGCAGGGTGAACTGCTTGATGCGGAACAAGAGCAGCGATTAATCAAACAGCAGTGGAAACCTTAGCGTTAATAAAGGAGCTTAGAAAATGAAACACCTGATGTTCGTTATTATTTCTGTGGTTTTACTTCAGGCCTGTGCCAGTCATCATGCCTATCAACCTGCGGGGCGAGACGGTTATGGCTACCGCCATACCAAATTGAGTGACACCAGCTATCGGGTCGATTTTAAAGCGCGGGCCATCGAGCCGGGCAAGGCACAGGATTACGCATTGCTGCGCGCGGCAGAACTGACGCTAGAAAAAGGCTATGACTGGTTCGAAATTATTCATCGGGATAACCATGTCTCCCATAAACATGTGGCACCCCAAGCGGGTTTTCAGATGATGCAAGGGCGAAGCATACAGCGTGACTGTGGTTTGCTCGGTTGTAAGACGCGTGTAAGTGAGCCGCATAACAGCCTGACGATTGCTGCAGGGGTGGGTGAGCAGGATCGGGGTATCGTCACTGTGCTTCTGGAAATTAATATGGGCAAGGGGGTCAGGCCGGATGCTCAGCAGGTATACTCCGCGCGTGAACTTGCAGAAAATCTGCGCGCGGCACCTTGAGTTGAAGTGTCAGCATAACCATAAAAAGTAAGGCAAGGTGTTCGTGCGTTTATTTCCCGCTTGCTTGCTTGCTTTCATGTAGCAGTTGATTGAATAGGCCAAGAAAAAACACAGGCTGACGCTAATCGATGTAAAGTGCTGTAAAAATCTCTCTTAAATACCTTACTAGGTGTGCTTAGCACTTGAAAGCTGGGAGCTTTCTTGATGAAATGGGTGGGATAGCCTGTCATGAATAACGCCTATACACTTCCTCCGAGCACATAATAATGAGTTCAGCTCCAACAAGCGCATCAATTAGCCGGCACAAGGGCAGCAATGAGTTAAATAAGAAAAAGGTGATCAACCGAATCGACTGGCGCAAGTGGCTGCTTTCTTTTCTGGCTGCGCTGGTGTTGAGCCTGATGAGTTTGACCGAAGCACTGAAATTGCCTGAGTTGCTTATCTATGATTGGCTGGTATCGATCACATATCCGCTTGATCAAGATAATCATATCGTTATGGTGGAGCTGGATGATCGGCAGGAAAATCCAGACATCTTTAATGAAGCTTTGATGAAACAGCTGGCGGCGCTTAATCCTGCTGAAATTCTTTTGATAGATAAGTTTGATGCGTCGGTTGCACATGCATATTTGCGGGATCATCAGCATGTCACCGTTGTGCCAGAAGTTCGCCTGGTGCATGAGGATGGTCATCGTACTTCTTTTCAGCTTAAACCTGATGCCAATACAGCGATGAACGCTAAAGCGGGTTATCTGCTGCCCTTGTTGCCAGAATACGGTATTACGCGATCGATCATTCCCTTTGTTGAAAGCCGGCAAGGTGCTTTGCCGGCATTTCAAACGCTTTATGCTGAGCGCTATTTCGCAGATAAAGACCGGCAGCGCGACATAATTCCAGCAACCAGGCAGCCTATCTATATCAATTACAATAATGGTACGCCGGTGCTGCCGCGTTATCCCGCTGCAAGTATCGCCAAAGGGCATTTTGATCAGCAGCTGATCGCAAACAAAGTGGTATTATTGATCCCCCCCGTAAACAGCCTTGATACGGTTTACACCATTCCTTTCAGGCATTATGCAGAGCCGGTATCGGCATTTCATGTGCAGGCGCAGGCACTGAACACCCTGATTAACCGCTCGGCTATCGTACATTTCAGCCCTGGGTATTCGGCGTTGCTTTCCTGCGTGGTCTTTTTTATCTATGTATTTGTGTTTCAATGGCAAAATGTACGCTTAAATACCTTAACCATCGGACTCACGGGCTTATTTACGCTGTTTATTTCGTGGCTGATGTTAAGTCTTCTGTACCTCTATATTCCTTTGTTTCAATTGGGCATCTGTTTACTTCTGGCCTATTTCATTGCGCATCGTTTTAGTCGAAGATCCGAGTCCGATCTGTTTGTTCATGTTCAGCTGGATCTCTTATCCCGCCTGCGCGCCAAGAAAGTTCAACAGAGCTTTTATCTCAGTGACGACCCCTGGCGCCAACTGATTGTATTTATTAGTCAGCACTTGCTGCTGGAACGCTCCATCTTAATGCAACGGGTTAGTAATGATCATCGCCTTAAAGAAATAAAAAGCCTGGGCTGTAGTCTGGATGATATTGAAGAGCGGCGCCGTGATTACCATCGTTTTCCATATAGCCAGTCTTTACAGCAGGAGCTGCCGCTGGATCTGAGCGACAGAGCCTACTTCAAAAATCTGACACCGGGCGAACAGCAATTTCTGGTGCCCTTGCTGTTTGCAGACGAAGTCCTCGGTTTCTGGGCGTTTACGGTCAAGCCGGAAGCAAACTGGGATCAGGGCTTGTTTATGGCGAATATCATGGCCTTTAGCCGCCAGATCAGTCTTTTGTTGCATAATCGTGATGCCTTTGAAGCACAACAGCTCGTGAATCAGAAGTTCAGCACCCGGCTGCTGAGTTTCAATACCGAAAGCAGTAAACAGCAGGCACTTAAATCAGCGGTGGCCGGTATTGAGCATCGCTTAAATATTATGGAAGGTATTTTCGACGGGATGAGCACCGCTGCTATTTTGTATGATCTCTTCGGGCAGGTTATGAGCAGCAACCAGCTGATGGACAAGCTGGCACGTGAAGCAGGGCTGGCCATCTATGAAGCAACTTCTCTGGATCTGATGATGGGCGTTACCGGCTTATCGGCTAAAGAAGCGCGCTCGCGTCTGCGCTATGTGGTGATGAACATGGCGAGTATTGATCTGCCCTTGTCTGATTTGATCGAAAATCGCCATTACCTGCTGCATATCAGCCCGATCAAATGGGAACCGCATGAACGGTTTACGGGCACTGATGAAACGCGCCCTTTTGAATTGCTCGGGGTGTTATTCGAGTTTGTGAATGTGACGCCGATCCAGCGCCGATTCAGCACAGACCGGGCAGCCTATGAGAGTTTGTTTTCTACTTTGCGAAATGACTTTAGTTCATTATCCATGTGCCAATTGCAGCTGAGCATGGATCCGCAGCAGCCTAGTGAAATACTGACACACATGGGTAACGCGCTGGAGCGCAGTACTGAAGTTATCAAACGGGTTGAACGGCTGCTTCATGATGCGACCGAAAATAACACCAAGGGTGGCAAATTACTGCATCCATTATTACTTCTGAAGCGTTCACTTAACCAGGTTAACGACAAAATTAAGGAAACCAAATTGCATATCTCCCGACAATTGCCGAACTTCACCGGCTTGGTATTTGTGGGGGAATCAGAACTCGAAACAATGCTCACACAAAGCCTGCTGTTGTTAATCGGGGATGCCGTACCTGAATCGACCATTCATGTCACGGTGCATCAGCGGCCCGCAGAGGATTATGAAGATCATCAAGGGCGCATTGTTATCGTGCTCGAAAATACCGGATATGGCATGCCTCAAAAAGAACTGGATGCCAGACGTGAAGATAGTTCATTTATTAAAAGTGACGCGATTGCCTTGTTAAAAAACGCCATACATGGGGTGTTTTTGTGGCAGGTTGAGGTCAAGCTTTCATCTGAGGTTGGCAAGGGATTTGAGATTGAGATCAATCTGCCGGTTATTAACTTTTTAAACACCGAGGAGGTGTTATGACCCACGAATCCGGTGCAGCGCGGATCCTCTACGTGGAGGATGATTCCTTATTGGCTTCACTGACGCTGGCCTATTTCGCTTCTCAGCAGATTGAGGCTGTTCATGTCAAAGATGGTGAACAGGCGTTTTCCCGTCTTGAAAATGAGCATTTCAAACTCATCGTGACAGATCTTAATATGCCCAATATAGATGGCCTGGAATTTATTCGGCGTCTGCGAGCGCAGGGCATCAAAACACCGATCATTATCACAACAGGCGTCACCGACCCACAGGTGTATGAGCAACTTCATGCCCTGGGTGTCACCAAAATTTATTCAAAACCACTGCTGCCAGCGGTATACAAAGAATTTGCCGAGTTGGTAAAACACACCAATGATTGATTTGTTGCCGTTTAACTTTTTCCCTGAAGGCGGTCTGACAAGTTCTGTTGTTGTCACCGTTTGGGTGGGCATCTGGGTGGTTTGTTTTCTTAATCTGCGCTTCGGACTGGCCTTGTCTGGCCTGGTAGTGCCCGGTTATCTGGTGCCCTTATTGCTGGTGAAGCCGATTAGTGCCGGGGTGATATTGCTTGAAGGTCTGGTGACCTATTTTATAACACTGGGGCTGGCAGGTGGATTAATGCGCCGCCTGGGTGCGAGTGAAATGTTTGGCCGGGATCGTTTCTTCGCATTGGTATTAGTCAGTATTGTGGTACGTGTGATTTTTGATGGTTGGTTGCTGCCGTCTGTGGGGCAACTTCTGAATGAATCCGGGCTTGAGTTCGATCATCGAAATAACTTGCAGAGTTTCGGATTAATTATCATTTCTCTGGTAGCCAACCAAATGTGGAATGGTGGGGTACGGCGTGGCCTTACCTCCCTGATGCTGTATTTGGGTTTGACCTTCCTCTTTGTCAAGTTTGTCATGATTCCGCTGACCAATTACAGCATCTCCAATTTGAGCTTTATATATGAGGATATGGCCAGCTCCATTCTGGCAACGCCTAAGGCCTATATCATTCTGTTAACCACTGCGTATATCGCTTCTAAAATGAATCTGCGCTATGGCTGGGAATTTAACGGTATCCTGATCCCATCCTTACTGGCGTTGCAATGGTATGAGCCGAGTAAGCTTTTAGTCACCTTTATTGAAGCATTTATAATTCTCTGGTTGGGTAAGTTATGTTTGCGGCTACCCTTTTTTACCCGATTAAATATGGAAGGTGCGCGGCTTTTATTGCTGTTCTTCAATATCAGCTTTTTATACAAATACGTGCTCAGTTTTATCTTGATCAGCTGGGCGCCGGCGTTAAAAGTCAGCGATTATTTTGCCTTTGGGTATTTATTGAGCACCTTGCTGGCGCTGAAAATGTTTCAAAAAGATATTCCTGTGCTTATCACCCGGGCAACGCTGCAAACATCGGCATTTGCGCTTATCGTGGCAAGTGTTGTGGGTTTTGCATTAAGCTTCATTCAGCCCTCATTGACGACAGATATCTCCAAAAACACCCCTGCCGATGCACAGGGAGAGCAGCGCTCACTGGAAGCCCTGGTCGTTGAAAGTTACTCTGATTTCTATCGTTCACGAACGCAATCCTTCACGCCGCCAACCGTGGTGGAGCTTGCGAATTATGAGCAAGCCATGAATACCCTGGCGCATCTTTTGAGAACAGAGCAAGCGCTTGCGCTCTCTGAGCTCCAGCAACATCCTGTTGTGGCGAAGGTGCAAGCGCAATTACAACAGATTCAATTCGACCTGCAGGTTGTTCCCCCTGGTTATGTGATCATTAAAGATACGCTCCCTGCGCGTGCAGGGGGGATGGTGGTACTCAATCCTGCAAACCCGGACGGCTTAACTGTAGAGGTCCCCGCGCCCTTGAATGAAACCGGCATTGCCGACCTGGCGTTAAGGCTGTTCATGAGTCAGCAGGCTAAAGCATTAATTTATGCCGGCAGCTTCAGGCAGCAGGACCCCCAGCGCAGGAGCGATATGCTGGTTATGCCACGGAGCTTTTTTCAGATAGCCCATGAGCAGCTTGGTGATCGAAATATTTTGCAATTGCGAGCATTCACCCGGACAACAGCACGAGAGCTGACCGGCCAGAGATTCTCTGATGCGTTTCTCGAGGATAGCAGCTTGCCAAATTACTTATGGATTAAACAGAGCTTGCCTCCCAGCCTGGATTTGTCAGTCTTGCATACGAGTATTAATAACCTGGATGTCTCCTGGCGTTCACCCGTGTTTACCAATCGACAACGAGATTTCAGCCGGGAAGGCTTTGCAGAGCTGATGCTGACCCGTAGCGGGATACGCCAGCTGATCGCTGCCTTAGCACCGTTACCCGCAGCCGATGAGACGCGTGAAGGCGCTGAGAATGTATTCACGCTGACAAGCTGGTTAAGTGATCACAAACAAAGCTGGGCCTCCAAACGTAGTGAGTTATATCAACCCGCGAGGCTTGACGAACTGATCTTTTTTGATGAACAGGTCATTAGCCCTTTGCTGAATTTGCTGGATAGTGCTGCACACATCGACGACAACACCTTACAGCAGGAACAGCAGCGTATTGATTTAATGGCGAAAGCCTTTGGTTACCAACTGGTGGCATTCCGGCAGCCGGATTCGGCACGGCACTATCTGTTGCTTTATGAATTGCCTGATAACAAGCGTCGTTATTGGGGGACCTATGTGTTTACCCTGGGCGAAGCCAAAAATTATCTGGTCGAAGTGCCTCGCCCTCTGGCAGAAATGAGTAGCTTCGAGTTTTCGATTGAACTGTTCGAGCAATTGAATGCCCGTGCCTTATTGGTTCCCAGCAGCCACGCCTGGGCAAATGAAGATGGCAGCGCTAACGTACTTCAAGCCGGGAATACGCTCACCTTGTTTAATCTAGTACACCAAACCCTGTTACGACATTATGCTGAAGATGCCTTGATGGTACTACAGGTAAGAGGGCAGGCTTCCAGTGAGCAGGCACCAGCAAATGCTGTGGATATTCGTCTGGCACCCTGGCAGGATTCATCAGGCCTTGCGCGTTCAGAGTCGCTTCAACAATTGGTCGCACAGTTAGGCGAAAAAGGCCTTAGTGTTGACATCTTGAGTGGCGCCCAGAATGAAGCCGGTTATGAGGCGCACTATGGCTTATTGAGCCGATATTTACCTGTGACCCGGAACGCAGATATGGCCACGCTATGGGTATCGAAAGATCTTCGCCGCCGAATGACCCAGCGTTCAGACCAGAAGCCCTTTGAAGCGCAGTTCAGGGCACTTAATATCGCGCTTCAGGCGCATGATCTTCGCCGCTGGCTATCCGAGATGCCACACAGCACAATTCGTGACCCGGAACGATTGATGGCGAAAGTAAGCCGCTTTATCGCCAATGGCGATATTGTGCTTCTTGCAGATATCATGGCATCCATGGAAAACCTGAATTTAAGTTATGTACTAGACAAGGATTCGCAACAATATTTTATGGTATTAAGGGATGATCGAAATGCCTGGATCTCAATGGCTAATTTAAATCCTTTGAAACCTGAAGAACGCGTGAGCTGGAAAGATGCGGCGTCCTTTGATGACTTTCTTCAGCGCCGTTCGGGCTGGTTGTTAAGAGGGCTCAATTAAATGCGTTGGTTGGGTAGAGCTCTGATAGTGGTGTTAGCGTGTTTATTGGCTTGGTTTGTCAGCCCCTATTTTTCTGGGTTTTTTCAGCGGGAACATCTGGATCTTACCACACCGTATCCCGAAATTCCGGCAGACAGAATCGATGTCTATCGCTTGAATCCGATTAAGGCAAACCCGGATGAGCGTAATACAGAGCGTGCTGAGCATCAACTGAGCTTTCGCCTGGATAAGAACATTGATCGCTTGCAGATCACCAGTATGGCGCTGTTGTCGGCAGCGGACTATCCAGCGCCTGCACAGCTCAATATTGCTGAGCACGAGGAATATCAGGCGCCCTCCCTGCCACCGTATAAGCTGACATATCGTTTAGTCGATAACGACGGAGATATTCTTTATGCGCAGACTTACTGGTTACAAACCCGGCCTGTTAACTGGTTGAATTGGAAGAACAAATACCCGGTGCCTGAATTATTCGTCTCAGACTCCGGACATCATCTCTCGGAGCGACAAGCGATTTTCCTGCGCCTTGATGCA
>JBFHPN010000039.1:0-9710 GCA_041592735.1 Oleiphilaceae bacterium
GCAATTATCCGGAGGTGAACAACAACGAGTGGCGATAGCACGAGCCTTTGCAGCGCAACCCAAAGTGCTGTTTGCCGATGAACCGACCGGTAACCTGGATAGCCATACCGGAGACCAGATTATTGCCTTGCTGTTCGATCTAAACCGTGCCGCTCAAACAACCCTGATTTTGGTCACACATGATGAAAAACTCGCCGATGCCTGTGCACGGAAACTCACCATGCACGATGGTGTGTTGCACGAATCTGAAAAAAATACAGGCACCCTGGAGGCCGTATTAACATGAAACAGGCGGCATCAACAAATCTGACCGGTTTGAAAGGGCTGAGCCTGATTTCGCTTGCTCGAACCTTACTCTGGCGGGAATTTCGCTCCGGTCAGTTGACCATTATCTCATTGGCTCTGCTACTCGCGGTGAGCGTGACCACGGTGATCAGTTTATTCACCAACCGGCTTGATGCCGGTATGTTGAGCAAATCAACTGAAATTCTCGGCGCAGATCTTCGCCTCAGGAGCAGCGCAGCCATTCCTCCTGAATACTATGCACAAGCGAAGTCTTTGGGCTTGAGCACCACGACCACCCTGTCCTTTCCGAGCGTGGTCGTTGCGGGCGATAGCATGTCGCTGGCGGCGGTCAAAGCCGTCGATAATGGCTACCCTCTCAAAGGGCTCGTCCTGATCAGTGACGATGCCTTCAGCCAGAGCACTCAAGTTTTCAGCGGCCCAAAGCCAGGCCAGGTCTGGCTTGAATCGCGCATGCTGGCGCTCTTGAATATACAGGTTGGCGATCGTGTTGAAGTCGGTCGTAAGCAGTTTCAAGTCAGCGCAGTCATCAATCAGGAAAGTGATCGTGGCGGAAATTTTTATAGCCTTCAGCCGCGTTTAATGATGCATTTATCAGATCTGGCGGACTCTGGTTTGATAGAGACGGGCAGCCGCCTGCGCTGGAATATGCTGGTGGCCGCGCCTGCCGAGTGGCATCCCACGACCAGCAAACTGGCGCTTGAAGACTTCCGGGGCTGGCTCGAACCGAAATTAAAAAGCAATCAGCAGATTGAAACCCTGGCCGATAATAATCAGGCCTTGTCTGCCTCATTGGATAAAGCACGACAATATCTCTCCTTAGCGGCGATTTTGGCCATCCTGTTGTCGGGCATTGCCATCGCGATGGCAGCCCGTGATTATGCGCAACATCACTTTGATACCAGTGCCCTTTTGAGAACCTTTGGCGCCAGCCAAAAGCAAGTGCTGGCACTCTTCAGCCTGAAACTGTTTTATCTGGCCGTGCTCGCGACGGTACTTGGCTTATTTCTGGGTAACAGCCTGCATTATGTGTTACTGGCACTTATGCAAAACCTGTTTGCTCAAGCATTGCCACCGGCCACAGCATCGGCCTGGCTGATCGCTGCGGTCAGCGCGCCCTTAACCCTGCTCGGTTTTGCCTTACCTTATCTGCTCAGCCTGGGAAAAGTCACACCACTTCGTGTGCTAAGACGCGATCTCGAGCCCCTGACTTGGGGAGCCTGGTCTATGCTGGCACTGGCCATGTTCGCCATCTTTGCCTTGAGCGTGTGGTTTACCCATAACCTGGCATTGTCTGCCATCCTTGTTTTAGGCGGAAGTGCTGCGCTTTTAATTCTGGTCAGGCTGCTGCAAAGCTTGCTCGTCGCCTTCAATAAGCTGATTCCAGAACAATTATTCTCCTTATATCTGCGCTTTGCCTGGCGTCAGATTATGCAACAACCCAAACAAACCGCAACCCAAGTATTGGCTTTTTCGATGATTCTAATGCTGTTGCTGGTGATCAGTATTGTCCGACATGACTTGCTTGCCGACTGGCAACGCGCCTTACCCGATGATGCGCCCAACTTTTTTGCCATGAACATTCAGCATTATGAAGCCGAGGCCTACCAGCAGGCTATGCAGGAGGCAGGCCTGACCCATAAACCGCTGTTCCCTATGGTGCCGGGGCGACTGACTGAAATCAATGGCATCAAGGCGCTTGAACAAGACGAAATCAAAGAAGATCCGGCCCTGCAACGAGATCTCGCGCTGACTTGGAGCGAGGAATTGCCAGAGGGAAATGAAGTCGTCGCTGGGCATTGGTTTAAACCTGAACAAACTGGATTTTTTGTCTCTGTTGATAATGCCGTGGCAAAACGTCTGGGTATAAAGCTGGATGATGCACTGACGTTTGAAGTCGCCGACCAGAAAATTACTGCCAGAGTAAACAGCCTCCGAAAAATAGACTGGGGTACCCTAACCCCCAATTTTTATATGATTTTGTCTGAATCGGCCCTGGATTCACTGCCACGCAGTTACCTCACCAGTTTGTATGTGCCAGCCGACCAGCAGGACAAATTGATACCCTTGATTCGACAGTTTCCCACGATCACCCTGCTTGATATGAGCATGGTATTCGGCCAGATTCAGGGCCTGGTGGATCAGGTTTCTCTCGCGGTAGAGTATTTATTACTTCTAGTTTTATTGGGCGGCTTGCTGGTGTTGATGGCCGCCCTTTACAGCAGCCTTGATGAACGAATTCAACAAGGGGCGATCTTGCGCACGCTAGGTGCCAGCCGAGCGAACTTGCGTGTTAAACAATGGGGTGAGTTTGCATTTCTTGGTTTGATCAGCGGCATACTGGCACTAGTCGGCGCAGAATTAATCAGCTTTAGTTTGTATCACTTTATCCTCGACCTGGATTATCGTATGCAACTGGCATTCTGGCTTTGGGTCCCAATCACTTCTGCCTTACTGATCATGTTATTGGGCGCTCATGCCACCCGTAAAATCAGCCAGCAACCGCCCATCGTGGTGCTGCGGGACTTGTGAGAGTCAACAGCAAATCTTATTTGCGTTCTAGACTAGGCTTCAAAGCGATCCAATTGCCGAATAATGCTGGAAGGCGCAATGCCCAGCATTTTCTGGTAGGAGTTGGATAGATGGGCGGAATCATAGAAGCCACTGCGATGCGCCGCTTCCAGCAGATTTTTTGAGCGGTTCAGTGATTTCATAAAATACAGCAACTGGCTCCAGAGCTTATAGTGTCGGAAGCTGACGCCGATATGTTCTTTGAATAAATGATTCAGACGTGAGGGCGATAAGCTGGCATGCCTCGCAAAGTCTGTCTGTTGATCACTGAAATGCTCTGGAAGATGCAGCCGTCGGACGCAGTCGAGAACCCTCCCATCAAATCGTCCCAGCGCATCCAGATTGACCGGAGATGGAAAGAGTCTCTCCCAATCCCTTTCCAGCAACCTTCTTTCTTTGGCCTGCTTGTAGATCGTTGGCTCGATGAGATCAAATGCATAGGGTAAGTTTTGAAAATAAGCAAACCTGAGCCATTGAGAAAAGGGCAAATTCAAGTCAAAGAAAACCGTCGCGATTCTCTGGCCACAAGAATCAAGCACATGATTGACACCTGCATCCAGCAAGGCACTTCGGCATTCCATCGTCATGCCGCCATCAAACTCGATACGAATCGGGCCGGACAATCCTATCAGTAATACCACTGCTGCATGCTTATGTCGTCGCGTTCGGGGTAATTCACCCAGATACACTGAACTGCCCGGTTTAATGCTTAAAATATTTTCTGAGCTCATAGCCTAATCTTACAAGACCCTGTGGTACGAAACCGCTAAGCTTACTGCACATTAATGAACTTGTTGTGGAAAATTATCATGAATTCTATGAATACGCTATCGACTGTCTCGCTTTCTGAAACACCCATGCTCTGGCTTTTGGTCACCGCTGCGGGTGCTGTCATATTTTCTCTGCTGGAAGCCTGGCTGGCGACCTTGATTGTCTACGGAAAAGTGAACGCACTGAAAAAAGTCTTCCCGGCGACACGTAATCTGATCCTTTCGCACGTTGACTATCTGATGATGGCAACGCTGCTGAGCGTTACTTACTTTATCTGCCTTCATCTGTCGATAGAACTTCCTTTGTGGGTGATTATCGTTCTCTGTTTCGGGGCCATTTATAATCCTTTCGGATTTCTGTTGAAAGCCATCAATCCCCGGGCCGGAAATGCCGATACGGTTTTTGGCCGAGTATTCGTATGTGCAGGCTTCTTACCCGCAACGATCGGTTTCGCCTATCCGATGGTGGTGATTCTGGGCCGGCTTTTTTAGCGGTAAAGCATCTCGGCACGCATCGGTGCTAAACGCGCTAAAACCTGGTTTTGTAAGCGATGTGGAACCTCAGCACGGGTCATGGCATTGATCAACAGATCCACCAGATGATTAAAGTCTGCCTCGGATATGTTCATACCGCCATGAACCTTGGCCATATCATCACCGCTGTAATGACATGGCCCATCAATATGCTCACAGGTATGCTCAATAAATTTTTCACGAAACCGGTCGATATTGGTATCCATAAAAAACACGATAATACGCTTGTCGTACTGAATCTCATCAATAAAATAATCGGCAATCCGGGCCAGTTTTTCATGGCCACCAATTTGTTCATATAAGTTAGTATTACGCTGCGTAGCACACGCAGAAATAAGCACTAATAACACAGACAGTATCAGACGGGCGCATAAAGGCTTTATTTTCAAACTTATCATGATCTCATCCTATAAACTGGCATTCATGGATACATACCAGCCATTCTGGTCTTCTGCTCCGGCAATGGTGCCTAGCTCGGCCCACGCCAGGGTAAAACTGATATGTTTATTGGGAATGTAAGTAATAAAGGCATCTTTCCAGTCATCTTCCCTTAGAGCTAAATTATCCGGTTTTTGGCGGTATTCGAGGCCAACGGCCAAGTGCCGGCTCAACAATACGCCAGCGGTCCCTTCGGCCATCAACTCATAATCTGTATTATTCACACCGCCATACCCGAGCAAGCCCATCTGGTTTGCCTTGGTTGCACGCAAGGCGATATTCCAGACGACGTTGTAGCCGCATAACAGGCCAAGATGTACCTTCGTTGCTGCGAGATATATATCTGTTCCATGATCACTTTTATCTGCCCCCACAAGCTCTGCTGTGGTGGCACTTAAATCTGTATTCTGGTCAATTAAACGCTTATGCTGCAAGCCCAGGGATACTTGCGGCCAATCACTATAAATCACATCGCCATAGAGCCGCGCTTTTATGCCGATAATGGACTGTCGAAGATCTCCACCCGCTGGGCTCAATTCAAAACGCTGCTGCGCAAAACTCAGTTCTACCCGATCATAAAAGCTGGCATTCACCCCCCAGACCTGTAGACGAAAATCATCAACACTGACCTGAGTATTAAACACACCCACCGAATATTGGTCGCGCGTGTCATAGCCGGACAAGGTCGCCCAAGGTACCAGACCTCCGCCTCCCGAGCCTTCAACCTGCATTAATCCGGCTGTTGCAACGAGTTTACCATCACCAGCGAAGGCAAGTGGACAAGCTATAATGCTGCTCAGCAAGCATCCGGCCAAACCGTTTATAAGGCTGCAAATTTTCTTTCCGAGCTTGCAATGTAACGCCTTACTCATCGTTTAAAACCTCTTAGTTCTTATTAAATTCTGACACAAAGCGGAATAGACTATCCGGATCCACCGGCCTAGAAATATGGTAGCCCTGCGCCCAGTCACACCCCCAGGCTTTGAGTTGCCCCAGCGCCACTTCATTTTCCACACCTTCAGCCACAATCGATAAATCAAAACGCTTGGCCAGATCAATCATCACGCTGACAATCGTTTGATCATCTGCGTTTTCGTGCAGATTCAGCACAAAACTCTTATCAATTTTCAGAGCAGTCACTGGCATATCTTTCAAATAGGCCATCGAAGAATAGCCTGTCCCAAAATCATCAATCGCCAGTGAGAAGCCCATCTCCTTGAGCAAATTCAGTTGCGACATGGCTTTTTTAGGATCATTCATCAAGTCACTTTCGGTAACTTCAAACTCGATAAGCTTCGTCTCCACCTGATGCTTGCTAAGTAAATTCTGGATATGATCGATCAATGGCGGGTGAGTTAAGTCATGGACGGATAAATTTATGGCAACACCCAGTCTTAATCCTGCATCGCGCCACTGGGTTAAATCATGAATAACACGCGATAAGATCCAGTGAGTCAGCTCATTGATCAGACCGGCGCGTTCAGCGATGGGTATGAAGTAATCGGGCGGCACAAAACCGAGTTCGCGGCTATTCCAGCGGATCAAGGCTTCTACTTTGGTTACTTGATTACTGATTAAATCCAGCTTAGGTTGATAAAACAT
Organism: Oleiphilaceae bacterium; assembly: GCA_041592735.1. Lineage (GTDB taxonomy): Bacteria > Pseudomonadota > Gammaproteobacteria > Pseudomonadales > Oleiphilaceae > PZPK01. Next base: position 6,219 of record JBFHPN010000039.1, read on the forward strand.
GGTTAGTTCGGAAGGCTCACCAATACCCAGTTGTTTGGTCTTTTCCAAAGTAATTTCAAGCTCTCGCAAGGTCTTGACACGCTTCAGATAATCCTCTTCCATACCGGCCTGATAACACTGATAAAAGCTACTGCTTTCTTCAGCTTTTTGTATCACGATACTTAAGTGGCGAAATACATCCTCAACCTGGGTTGCATCTTTGGGTAAGTGCAAGTGGCCGACGGCCAGCTTCAATTTTATTTCCAGCCCCGCCAGCAGATGGGGCGATTCTAGTTGCTGCACGATAGCGCTTAGCGTCTCTTGCCCGACTGTTGCGTCAGGTACCCACACCACTTCAGAGCCATTTATCCTGGCAGCCAGCCCGCCTAAGGCCTGAACGCGTTTTCCGAGCGAATGCAGTATGGCATCACCACAATCATACCCAAAGGCATTATTCACTTCCCTAAAGCCCAGTATTTTAAAACTTAACACGTCAAAGTTTGCCTCTGTCTTAAGTTTCTGCCGAATTAATTCGGTTATCTCATAGCGATTAAACAATCCGGTCTGAGCATCGTATTTGGCCTGATACTGTATTTTTTCTTCTCGTTTCTGAATACCGTCCTGCATTTTAAAGAAGGCTTCCTCAAGACGACTGATCTCTTGAGTTTTAGCTGCATGACCGCCTGTTTCTTTTTGTCGGTACTCGCCAGCCGCAATTTGTCGAGCAAATTGCACCAGACTCGCCAGAGGACGCGTAATATTTTTGGCAAACACCAGCCCCAGCAAAATGGCCAGCGCCATGCTCAACAATGCGATCAGAATAATATCTTGAAGCAGGCGGTAAAAACTGGAAAACCAGTTAGACAAACGTTCGCTCAGTACAAATTCAACCTGCGCCCCACTACCACCCATTCCTCTCATTGAAAAGTGATGCGATACAAATTGTTCAGGGCGATAATTAAACGGGTTCAGCGTTTTTGAATCATTCAGTTTCGCAGCCACTGCCTTGTCTGCGGAGGCATCCGAAAGTGAACTGATACGGGTATTTCTTTCCGGCTCGGATCCCTTGGAAAGAATCGTCACATGTAATTTGGTTATATTGGTTAAGTCATTGATTAAACGTTCGTTTATTTCAAAGCCCACCAAAGCAACCGCAATCGGATTGGGTGCCTCAACGATCAGCAAGATAATCTGGTAGAGCCGGCCATCCAGACTCATCATCGAAATTACACCACCCTGTTCAATTGCCAGGCGCACCAGATCTTTTTCTTCAAAACCTTCACCCACGGCCAATTCAGCCGAGGTGCTGGCTAGCGTCTCGCCTTCCAGGGTTAGCAATGCCATCAAATCGGCCGAGATACGCTGGCCATGATTATTCAATGCACTTTCGATGGTATTTCGGTCCGCCGACGCAACGGCCTGTTTAAATCCAAAATCTGCTGTCAGTACATCGGCCGTGCTGTATAAAATACTGGCCCGGCTGTCGAATACCCGCTCTATTACGCTCTGTCCGATTTCCAGATCCTTGGTCACCTGCGAAGCCACCTGGCTCACACCAGTCAGCCAGATAATCACAAGAATAGCTAGCGAGCTCAGCGTTACCAGGCCCCCGATCAACTTGAATATTCTGAAATTAAGCGTCATGGTAAACAATTTACATTAACCCCGGCTTAAATTTACGCACGGCTTTAGGCGCATCAGGTATTAGCGGTATTTGCAGCTCAGTCACATTGGATAACACAGGTACTGGTAATGTTTTAATCAGGCGTTCAACCCGTGAACTGGATAAGCGACTATGCCAAATGCTCAATTCGAGTGTTTTAAGTGTCTTGGGTAATGAGCCTTGAAAGACAGCCATCCCCTGTTCATTCGTAACCATTGCGATTTCGTTATCGACAACATAAAGATATGCCAGCATTTGGTCATGTATATTACACCCCAGAACAACAATACCGGCATGTTCAAAGACCACCGGATCAGCCTGATCGCCACTATACAAACGAATTTCAAAATCATTGGGTTTGGAAAAACTGTAGACGTGATGTCGAACCTGATCACTGTTCGGAAAAACAACTTGCTGTTGCTTATTCACGACTAGAACATGAGGGGAAAATTGTTTATTGATCTGATCCATTATGGCAGGATTTTGTGCCGAAGAGGTGGTCTGCGATGGTGATGCCAGCAAAGAAGCCGGAATCGAGACCACGGCATCGGCCACCGGTTTACCTTCAGTATCTACCACACGAATACTGAAATCTGCGGATGCCAGCCCACACCAAACCATTAGCAACGCCAACAGACATACTTCTTTAAGCATTCGTGCCACCTTCACTTTTCAAGATACGCTTTCATCTTTCAAGTTTAGACCAGAACAGCACTAATGCGAGCGCTTGGAAGTCATCTTGCGGAGAAACTCAGGGACACTCTCGGAATCGTCTAATCATCACTTTCGTCAATCTCATCCACATCATCACTTTCAGCTTTACCGGATAAACCCGCCCCCAGCAAATACTCTTTGGAAGGATCAACCAAGACGTGGTCATGCATTGCCTGTCGCCCTAGCAACATTAGAAAACTCATGTTTGAGCGATCAGTCAGCGTCAACTCGATCGGCCAGGTCCGGTCACCCAAGGTTATCAGGGTTTCAATGACATAACGTTTTTCTTTGGCGGCGTTTGAGCTCTTAATCAGCCTGGCTTCTTTCACTTTGGCTGCACGCCTGACTACATGAGTAACATTATGGATATCTGGATGAAGGTCAAAGCTGACCCATTTTTCTCCGTTTCGTTTCTCTTTCTTCAAATTATCAACATGCAACGAAGAGGTTTTGGCGCCTGTATCCACCCTGATATGCAAATCAGTAATCTGCAATTCCGGTAGATCACATACTTCGAGTGCACCGAGGATTAATTTATCGTGAGCTTCTGTCATCAGTTTTTAAAATCCAAAATGGCTCCAAACAGAGCGGGAAATCAGGACGGCATCTCATCATCCATAATTAGCGTGTCCTGCATAAGTTCAATATTTTCTATTACGTCATCCGGTTTTTTAAAATACGCGATGTGATAAACCGCTTCACCCTCCTGCACCAAAGGAATATTCTGTTTACCGATAATAATGCCTTTAGCGTTGCTGGTCATGACATCCAGGGTTACACCAAAGGGATCTTTGATGACGGCCAGACAGTCGCCTTTTTCGACATAGTCACCTAATTGTTTCTGATGACTGACAAAGCCGCTGTCAGTCGCGCGAATCCACCCGCTTTGGCGCGCCACAAAAGGCTCTATCATCTTGGCTTTTTTGGTTCGTGCTTTGGTTTTATAGAGCATGCCCAGCTGATTCATGACATTGATGACACCTTGCAAACCAGCACGTATGGATAATTCGTCAAAGCGTAAAGCCTCACCGGCTTCGTATAAAATCATACTAACGCCCAGCTCACCTGCCGCTTCGCGCAATGAACCGTCCCGCAGGTTTGAATTCAGCATCACCGGCACCCCGAAGGCCGTGGCC
>JBFHPN010000040.1:0-9500 GCA_041592735.1 Oleiphilaceae bacterium
GCTGATTTGAGCAGCATCTTGACCTTCTGGCAGTACTCACCAAATAACTTCATGGCTTGCTGCTGAACAAAGTAGGTGCCCAGATCCGAGGGAATGGAATCGAAACCACAACAATGCACAATGCGACTGCCTGATTTTTGTGTCGCTTCATGATGCTTATCGATCATGCGCCGTATCCATTGGGTTTCACCGGCAAGGTCACAGTAATCCACGCCATTTGCAACACACGCAGCGACCAGTTCATTACCATATTTTGCATAGGGTCCCACCGTGGTACAAATCACTTGGGTGCGCTTTACCATGGCTTCCAGACTTTCCGGATCGTGGCTATCTGCCACGATAAGAGGGATAGACTCGTTCCCTAGCCCAGAGCGGATTTCTTTCAGTTTTTCGAGGTTACGGCCCGCCATGGCCCATTTAAAATCCTGTGTCACACCATAATGACGTAGGTAGTATTCGGCCACCAAACGCCCTGTGAAACCACTTGCTCCCCAAATAACAACATCAAACTCTTTTTTTGTAGTCATGTTCTTCCTCGATGAGAAAACTGAATATCAGTGCATTATTTTTTAATAATGCACAGCAACCCGATAAAAGGAACACTAGCTTACATGGCTGACATGCCGCCATCAACAGGCACAGCAATACCATTCATGTAAGAATTTGCCGGGGATAACATCATCAACATGACACTGACCACTTCTTCTACTCTGGCGATGCGTTTCATGGGGCAGCCCCGCGCCAGATTTTTATTCACCTCGTCCAGATCGCCTTTCGGGTTCATGACTGGGTTATCCACCATCGGCGTAGCTGTGAAAAACGGACAAATCGCATTAACCCGCACATTCATCGGGCCACATTCCACTGCGGCTGTTTTCGTCAGCCCGATCACCGCATGCTTGGCGGCACCATAACTGCTGCCCATGGGCGTACCACCCAAACCTGCCATGGAGCTGACATTCAGGATCGCACCATCACGCTGGCTGGCCATCACCCGCAGCTGATATTTCAAACCGAAAGCCACCCCTTTGGCATTAACATCAAACTGCCTGTCGAGAGTTTTTCCATCCAGTTGAGTGAGAGGCCCTAACTGCGGTGCCAAGCCGGCATTATTCACTGCTATATCCAAGCGACCAAAGGTCGCCAAAGCCGCATTCACCAAAGCCTCTGCATGGCGTTCATCGGCCACATCACCGACCAAAGAAACGACTTGTGCTCCGGTTTTCTGTATTTCCGACACAGTATCCGCCAGACCGGTTTCATTGAAATCGGCCAACACCAGGCGAGCTCCACGTTTCGCCAATTCGATGGCCAGGCTTTTTCCAAAACCACTGGCGGCGCCGGTGATCAATGCTGTTTTATCCGTAAAGTCCAATAAACTATCCACAAAATCTCCTGAATTCTCTCTTTTTAAACCACGTTGTTTGGTGCGTTTAGATGGTTAAGCCACCATCCACCACGATACATTCACCCGTTGTATAACTGCTTGCCTTAGACACCAGATACAAAACCGTGCCTGCCATTTCTTCTGGCTCGGCATGTCGATGCATGGGGATCATCTGCATGGCCGCTTTATGCATTTGCTCATTACTGAATAAGGCACCGGCAAACTTGGTTTTGGTTAAGCCCGGTAACAATGCGTTGCAACGAATTCCCAAGGGCGCACATTCTTTAGCAAAGGCTTTGGTCATATTGATTACCGCTGCCTTGGTGATGGAATAGATGCCCTGCATCATGCCTGGCTGCAAGCCATTGACAGAGGCGGTATTGACGATGCGACCACCGCCATTTTTCTTCATCAATTTGCCAGCTGCGATGGACATAAAAAAATACCCGCGGATATTCACGTCCACGGTTTTTTCATAGGCGGCCAGATCGGTATCGAGAATGTGTCCGAAATACGGGTTAGCGGCCGCATTGTTCACCAGAATATCCAGGCGCCCGTGTTTGGCCTCGATCGTCTCGAAAACAGCGTTAATTTGTGCCATATCGCCAACATGACAGGCCAGCGCCTCTGCCGAGCCGCCCGCTGTCGTAATCGCGTCCACAACTAGCTGACAATCTTCCACCTTGCGGCTGGAAACGATCACATGTGCGCCCTGCTCGGCGAGTAATTTGGCGATGGCCTCACCAATGCCCCGGCTGGCACCGGTCACTAAGGCGATTTCGCCACTTAGATCAAATAAATGTGTAGCCATACTTATTCCTTTTGGTGTTATAAATAATCGAAACGGGTCGGCCCATCCTGCATCTTCCATGCAAGGTGGGGCCGGTGACGGTTTATTTCTGCTTAGATCAGTGCATCCGGGACCACGACGACTTTTCCTTTTACGCCCCGGTTTAACACTTTGTTCAGTGCATCCTGTGTTTTCGATAGCGGGAAGATCTCATCAATCACCAGACTGACGTGTTTATCTTTGTACCAGGCGAATAGCTCTTGCATGTTTTGCAGGAAGACCATGGGTTCGTGCATCACAAAACTGCCCCAAAACACACCGATCACGCTATATTCCTTAACCAGTGTCAGGTTGACAGGCAATTGCGGAATACGTCCAGACGCAAAACCCACCACCAGCAAACGGCCATTTCTGGCCATGGCTCGGGTACAGGCATCAAAGGCATCTCCCCCTACCGGATCGTAAACCACATCGACGCCTTTGCCTTTGGTCAGGCCCTTGATGGCGTCTTTTAAATCCTCTTTGCTGTAATTAATAAGCTCATCGGCACCATTTGCACTGGCGACGGCGAGCTTTTCATCGGATGAACAGGCTGCAATCACTCTGGCCCCCATGGCTTTTCCGATTTGTACTGCTGCAATACCCGTCCCCCCTGCTGCACCTAATACCAGGAGTGTTTCGCCTTTTTTTAACTGGGCGCGCTGTTTAAGCGCATGATGTGCCGTACCGTGGGCGCACATTAAATTGGCTGCATCGGCATCACTCATCATGTCGTTGATACTATCCGGAATGGGCATCACCATCCTTGAATTAACGAGCGCATACTCGGCAAAGCCACCATAAGACTGGCTGGTACAAATAAGGCGCTGGCCAAGTTTCAGGTGTTTAACCCCCTCGCCCAAGGCATCGACTTCGCCACAAAATTCCATACCGGGAATAAAAGGCCTCTCGGGTTTCACTTGATATAAGCCCTGGACCAGTAAGCCATCGGGAAAATTAACTCCGGTCGCTTTCACTTTGACGCGAACTTCGCCTTTTTTGGGCTCTGGCAGCTCAATTTCTTTCAGGGCCAGCGTTTCGATCGGGCCAAATTCTTCGCATACAATCGCTTTCATTATTTTGTGTCCTGTTTGTTAGCTATTTGTCTTTCATTAAACAGCGAGCTGGCTTCAAGCCTTTAGTTAGCTTCGGTTTTGATGACGCCCAGTGCAGCCATGGCCAGTGGAGCCACATACGCACCAACCTTCATGGCCTCTTTATTAGAGGCATTACCATCTAAAGCACGCTTGGCGACGCCTTGTGCAATCGCCGCTAATCTGAAAAAACTGAATGCCAGATAGAAGGCCCAATGATCGATGCCATCAAGCCCCATTCGCTCACAATACTGCGCCACATAGGCTTGTTCTGTGGGGATACCTAAGGCTGCCCGATCCAGGCCCGCCAGGCCGCTCATGGTACCTTTCTTTTTGGCACTGGCAGCGGGCATACGTAATTGCATGCATTGATAGGCCAGATCCGCAAAGGGATGACCTAAGGTGGAAAGTTCCCAGTCCAGAACTGCGATAATGCGCGCTTCTTCGGGGGCGAATATCATGTTGTCCAAACGAAAATCTCCGTGGACCAGCGATACACGCCCATCATCAGCAGGCATATTTTGCTCCAGCCATGCAATCAGTTGATCCATTGCGGGTATCACGTCTATTTCGGAGGCTTTGTATTGAGAGGTCCAACGGGATAATTGCCGCTCGAAATAATTGCCGGCTTTGCCGTAATCACTCAAGCCGACTTTATCGAGATCGATAGCGTGAATGGCAGCCAGCACGGTATTCATTTGTTGATAGGCCAGGCTGCGCTGCTCATTAGAACTTAGTTCGGGCAAGGCGGCATCCCAGAAAATTCTGCCTTCACAGCATTCCATTACATAGAACATGGAACCAATTACCTCAGGATCTTCACATAAGTGAAACACACGAGGAACCGGCACATCGCTGTTCGCCAGCGCTTGATAAACCCGAAACTCCCTATCAACCGCATGCGCGGATTTTAACAGTTTACCCGGTGGTTGCCGCCGGAGTACAAACGCCTTATTGGCCGTTTCCAGCTTAAAGGTCGGATTGGATTGACCCCCGTCGAATTTTGTCGCTTTCAGGCCTGCCCTGGCATCAAAGCCCTCGACATGCTGGGTTAAATAAGCCGCCAAGGTGTTTAGATCTAACTGATCAACGGATTGCGTCATAAAGGGTTCCTTCTTATTCTTTACAGTGTCTCAATGCGGCCAGTTAACCACGCATTTTCATTAAGGCTTTTGCCGAGTAGCCTGCCGCTACACCGCGACCCAATTGCATCATATGGACCTGATCCGGGCCATCAGCCAAACGGATAGAACGCGCCATTTGATAGGCCTGCGCTAAAAAGTAATCCTGGCTCAAACCGGCAGCCCCATGAATCTGGATCGCTCTGTCGATGACGGTGCATGCCATTTGCGGGGCGACAATTTTGATCATGGCGATCAGATCCTTTGCCCCTTTATTGCCTAAACGATCCATCCGGTCGGCGGCTTTCAAGGTAAGCAATCTTGCCTGTTCTATTTCACAATAGGATTTAGCGATATCTTCTCGCACCGAACCTTGTTTGCTCAGCGGTTTACCAAAGGCAATGCGTTGCTCTGCGCGCACAGACATGGCCTCTAGAGCGCGTTGCGCCGCGCCGATCAAGCGCATGCAATGATGAATTCGGCCTGGCCCCAGGCGCCCCTGGGCAATTTCAAAACCACGCCCCTCACCCAGAAGAATATTTTCGGCCGGCACTCGCACATCCTTGAATACGATCTCGGCGTGACCTTCGGGTGCATCATCGTTTCCAAAGACTTTCATAGGGCGAATGATACTCACCCCTGGCGTATTGATAGGAACTAACATCATAGATTGTTGCAGGTGACGGTTTTCGTTAGTCGGATCGGTCTTGCCCATCACAATCAGGATTTTACAACGTGGGTCACAGGCGCCAGAGATATACCATTTACGCCCATTAATCACGTATTCATCACCTTCGCGACGCATCACGGTTTCAATATTGGTGGCATCAGAGGAAGCGACATCCGGTTCTGTCATGGCGAAGGCTGAACGAATCTCTCCTGCCAGAAGTGGTTTTAGCCACTGTACTTTATGTGCTTCTGTACCATAACGTACCAATACTTCCATATTGCCGGTATCCGGTGCACTGCAATTGAATATTTCGGCAGCAAAACGGCTGCGCCCCATCAATTCTGCCAGCGGTGCATATTCCAGGTTGGTCAGGCCATAGCCGTCCTCGCTGTCTGGCAGGAACAGATTCCATAAGCCTTTTGATTTGGCTAATGCTTTCAGATCTTCTATTTGCTGAGGAATCTGCCAGCGGTTTTCGCTGTTTTCAATGGCATCCGCAATATCTTGTTCGATCGGATATAAATGGGATTCCAGAAAGTCTTCTACTTGTTGTATTAAACCTTTCACTTTCTCAGAATATTCAAAGTTCATCTCTTGCTCCTGCTGGGGTAGATATGGTCATTATATGCAAGCCCTGAAATATCATTGAAGTTTATTTAACTTATTTACAATAATAAATTATAGTGATACAACTTTATCCCCTTTCTCCACCCTATCTCTAAAAGACAGCAAGGGGCGTGAATAAACAACCAGGGCTACCAGAATGAACCTGCATAAAGTTGACCTCAACCTGTTTATTGTTTTTGATGTCATCTACCGAGAACGTAATCTCACCAAGGCAGCTGAGTCATTGCATATCACTCAACCGGCTGTGAGTAATTCTCTGAACCGCTTGCGTCAGACCTTCAACGATAGATTGTTTGTCCGGCAGTCCGGGAATATGGTACCCACGCCGCTAGCGGAAAGCATTGTTGATCGCGTAAGGCGCGCCTTAAGCCAGCTCGAAAGCAGCATCAGTGAACATGATGATTTTGACCCAGCGACGTCTGACAAAAAATTTTCCTTTGCGATGAACGACACTGCCGAATCTTACCTGCTGCCCTTATTAATGTCCCATTTGGAAACTACCGCACCGGGTATATCCATTGAGAGCTTTTCAGTCCCGCGGCAGGATATTCCCCGCGAGTTTGCCGCAGGCGAAATCGATTTTGCGCTCGACGTTCCACTGATTAATGAACCCTTTCTGATTAATGAGCCCCTGATACAGGACCGCTATGTCTGCGTTGCCCGACATCATCATCCACAATTAAAAGATGACACCCTGACCCTTGAAGAGTACCTGTCTTTACCACACATTCACATTTCCAGCCGTCGAAAAGGACAGGGCTACATTGATTTGCACCTAAACCGTCTTGGTTTGCAGCGTAATATTCAATTAAGAGTCCAGCATTCTCGGGCAGCGCCGTTAATTGTCGCCAAAACCAATCTGGTGTTAACGATTCCGGAAACCCTGGCTAGAGAGCACGAGCTTAAAATATTTGAACTTCCGTTTGAGCTTCCGAAAATAGACTGGCACCTTTACTGGCCAGCCAGCCACATCAACAATAAAGCGCATAATTGGATGCGCACTACGCTGCTCTCTTTCTTTTAAGTGCTTCGGGTCTGTGGCAAGCCGGATGAACCCAAGAGATTATTCACAGGAAAAATGTTGGAAATAATCACCATAAACCCGAATGATTATTAACTTTTACGCCCGAATCACGTAAAATGCATGCGCACAAAACGAGCGTGGTCTAGACTCTCTGTTTAAAAACCGTTTCTAGCAAACGGTTTGGATACGGTGAGTTAAAGGATAAGATCAACTCCCATTGATTTTATTTCCGGTTTAATGCCGGCCAGCCGCTTTTCCAGACACATAGACATCCGGCGGTCCTTTTAATTAAAGGCAAAATTAAGCCCTATATTCAGGCGCGCATAGTGAATACCGTTGTTTTGACAGACTGTCATCACAATGCACATACCGACCTGATAAATAAAGAACTGGATACCGACAGAACGCCCTATGTGATTGCGTCACTGTCGGAAAACCAAGCACCAACCGGTGCGCTGGGAGCTGCTTTATTAAAGTGGTTATCTTCATAGTCATTACTTAAACGTTGAGTGAGAGAGTAGAATGAGCTTGTATTCAGAATACCTTAAAGAAATTGAGATCCGTAAAAAGGACCTGGGCTTAAACCCAAAACCGATCGATAGCGCAGAACTGCTGTCTGAAATCATCGCCCAGATCAAAGATACTGGAAATGAGCACCGCCAAGACTCTCTGCACTTCTTCATATACAACACTCTGCCTGGCACCACACCTGCCGCTACCGTGAAAGCACAATTTCTGAAAGAAATCGTTTTAGGCCAGGAAAAAGTGGCTGAGATCACCCCTGAATTCGCGCTTGAATTACTTTCTCATATGAAAGGCGGCCCGTCTGTTAAAGTCCTTTTAGACGTGGCGCTTTCAGACGACGCACAAGCAAAAGCAGCCGGCGAAGTACTTAAAACCCAGGTATTCCTGTACGAAGCCGATACTACTCGCCTGGAAAATGCTTACAAAGCTGGCAATGCCATCGCCAAAGACATTTTAGAAAGCTATGCGAAGGCTGAGTTCTTCACCAAGCTCCCAGACATTCCAGCTAAAATCGACGTAGTCACCTATATCGCGGCTGAAGGTGATATCTCGACTGACCTTCTTTCACCTGGCAACCAGGCACACTCACGTTCTGACCGTGAACTACACGGAAAATGCATGATCACCCCAGAAGCCCAACAAGAAATTGTTGAACTGGGCAAGAAACACCCTAACGCGCAAGTCATGCTGATCGCTGAAAAAGGCACCATGGGTGTAGGCTCTTCGCGTATGTCGGGTGTTAACAACGTTGCACTTTGGGCAGGTAAAAAAGCCTCTCCTTACATTCCGTTTGTGAATATTGCGCCGGTTGTTGCCGGTACCAATGGTATCGCGCCGATCTTCCTGACCACAGTTGGCGTAACCGGTGGTATTGGTCTGGATCTGAAAAACTGGGTTAAGAAAACCGACGAAAATGGCAAGGTGGTGACCGATGCCAATGGTGACCCGATTCTGGAAGAAAAATTCTCAGTCGCAACCGGCACTGTATTAACCATCGACACCAAAGCCAAGAAGCTTTACAACGGCGATAAAGAACTTGTCGACGTTTCTTCTGCTTTCACACCGCAGAAAGTTGAATTCATGAAAGCAGGCGGCTCTTACGCTGTCGTTTTCGGCAAAAAACTGCAAACCTTTGCGGCTGAAACACTGGGCGTTGAAGCACCACAGGTTTACGCGCCATCTAAAGAAATTTCTCATGCCGGCCAAGGCTTAACAGCCGTTGAGAAAATCTTTAACCGCAATGCTGTTGGTGTGAAGTCCAAGACACCTCTGCATACTGGTTCTGACGTTCGCGTTAAAGTGAACATTGTAGGCTCTCAAGACACTACGGGACTGATGACCTCACAAGAACTTGAGTCTATGGCGGCTACCACGATCTCCCCAAGCGTTGATGGTGCGTATCAGTCTGGCTGTCATACTGCGTCGGTATGGGACAAAAAAGCACAGGCAAACATCCCACGCCTGATGAAATTCATGAACGATTTCGGTGTTATCACAGCACGTGATCCGAAAGGCGTTTACCCGGCTATGACCGACGTTATTCATAAAGTATTGAACGATATCACTATAGACGATCGCGCCATCATCATCGGCGGCGATTCTCACACACGTATGTCTAAAGGTGTTGCTTTCGGTGCCGACTCCGGTACGGTTGCTCTGGCCCTGGCAACAGGTGAAGCTGCTATGCCTATCCCCGAGTCTGTCAAAGTCACGTTTAAAGGCACCATGAAGCCATATATGGACTTCCGCGACATCGTTCACGCTACTCAGGCGCAAATGCTTAAGCAGTTTGGTGGCGAAAACGTCTTCCAGGGCCGTGTAATTGAAGTGCAAATCGGTACCTTATTGGCCGACCAGGCATTCACTTTCACCGACTGGACGGCAGAAATGAAAGCGAAAGCGTCTATCTGTATCTCTACTGACGACACGCTGATTCAGTCTTTAGAACTGGCGAAAAGCCGTATCCAGATCATGATCGACAAAGGCATGGATAACTCCGCAAACATGCTCAAGGGTCTGATCGCTCTGGCAGACAAGCGTATTGCTGAAGTCAAATCCGGTGAAGCGCCTGCGCTTGCGCCCGATGACAACGCCAAATACTACGCTGAAGTAGTGATAGATCTGGACGTAATCGATGAGCCCATGATTGCCGACCCGGATGTTAACAATGAAGACATTTCCAAGCGTTACACGCACGATGTGATTCGCCCAACGTCTTTCTAC
>JBFHPN010000041.1:0-9427 GCA_041592735.1 Oleiphilaceae bacterium
TTGCTCAATCGGGTAGCCGCGATGCAGTAATACCCCTTTTGCGCCATCTATAAATGTGATTTTTGATTCGCAGGCTGCTGTGGATACGAACCCGGGGTCATATGTAAAGACACCTTCTGATACAAGGCTTCGTACATCTATTACATCCGGTCCTAATGAACCTGAATAAATGGGTAAGTCGATGGTTTTGCCATCTACCGATAACTGAGCTTTTTTATCAGTCATGGTGCGCTCCTGTTAGTGAAATGGAGTAAGTCAGAGCAATACAAGTTCATTAGCAGATAAAAGTGTTTTCAAGTGTTACATGTAACACCTGAAGAGGCCTGTAAATCTGCATGAAACTGGCGTGACTGTTCTGACGACTAAAAAAGTTCGCGCATTATGCCAAAATGATTTGTTGGAGTCACGCTTGTTTATTAGTAGAAACAAACTAATCTGACTTCATCCGAGGGTCGGCTAAAATAACGCTCCATAAATGCGCAAATGTTTAGTGTTATTTGAATTCATGACCTCTTTTGGTTCGCTTCGCTTTGTGTTGTAAAAGTTATGCGCTTTTTTGGGTCATTCGCTAAATAATACGTTTTATAAATTAGGCTGTTTTTTCAATCTCGTCAATTAGTTAATGTAAAGAATTGAAAATGGTGGGCCAGGGGGGTGTCCGTTATATTTATTTGTGGGCATAAATACCTTTTCTTTGTTGCTAGTGTTTGTATTTCGGCATTTAGATCCCTATAATCCGTTTCCAAAATTTAGCGTAGCAAAGAATATTTCCAAGAGATTGGGTTTAGCGTTTTCCGATGTGGTGAATATCAATCCGGGAAAACGACAAAAAAGCTAACTAAGGCTATATTTTTGAAGATGTAATTCCAATTACAACGGTTGTAATCGGTTCTTAAGCAGAGCCTTTCTGCAAAAGAATTGCTTACTTAATAAAGTTCAGAAATCTGAACTAACCAATATTGAGAGAGTATATGTGCTGTGAAAGATAAACGACCTGTAAATCTCGATCTTACTCAATTTAGTTTCCCCCTTCCGGCCCTTACGTCTATTGTTCATCGTGTCACTGGTGTGGCGTTGTTCGTTGGCGTTGCCATTCTTATGTACTTCTTTGATTTGTCGCTTTCTGGCGAAGAAGGTTTCAATACGGCGAAAGAGTGCATGACAGGCTTTTTTGCGAAGTTAATTCTTTGGGGAATTGTGTCAGCACTGCTATATCATCTGGTAGCGGGCATTAAGCATCTATTGATGGATCTGGGTATTGGTGAAACGCTCGAAGGCGGCATGCTTGGCTCTAAAATAGTAATAGCTGTTTCTGTGGTATTAATCTTGGCAGCGGGAGTATGGATATGGTAGCAAGTGTTACAAGTTTTGGGCGTAGTGGCCTGTATGATTGGATGATTCAGAGGGTTACAGCGATTGTTCTTGCCCTGTATACATTGTTCATCGTGGGTTATTTGGTTATTAATCCGGATTTAACATATACCCAATGGAATGCTTTGTTTGAGCAAACGTGGGTGCGTATTTTCTCTTTAATGGCACTACTTTCTTTTGGGGCCCATGCCTGGATAGGCTTGTGGACTATTTCTACTGATTACATCAAAGCGATGTTTTTCCGGTTTGTTTTTCAAGCATTAAGCGGCCTGGTCATGTTTGTTTACGTGGTCTGGGGTGTACAGATTCTCTGGGGGCTGTAATAGAATGACTAAATTAAGAACTCTGAATTACGATGCAATCGTTATCGGCGGCGGCGGTGCAGGAATGAGAGCTGCACTTCAGTTGACTGAGTCTGGTGTTAAAACAGCCTGTATAACAAAAGTATTCCCGACACGTTCCCATACTGTATCCGCTCAAGGCGGTATTACCTGCGCGATTGCCAGTGCGGATCCGAATGATGACTGGCGTTGGCATATGTACGATACCGTTAAAGGTTCGGACTATATTGGCGATCAGGATGCCATCGAATATATGTGTTCTGTTGGTCCTCAAGCTGTGTTTGAGCTGGATCACATGGGCTTGCCTTTTTCCCGTACAGAAGAAGGTCGTATTTATCAGCGCCCCTTCGGTGGTCAGTCCAAAGGTCCTGATAACCCGACTCAGGCGGCCAGAACTTGTGCAGCGGCAGATAGAACAGGTCATGCTTTATTGCATGCACTCTACCAAGGCAATCTTAAAGGTGGTACTACCTTTTTAAATGAATGGTATGCGGTAGACCTGGTTAAAAATCAAAAAGGTTCGGTTGTAGGCGTTATTGCTATCTGTATCGAAACGGGCGAAACCGTATACGTTAAAGCCAAAGCTACGGTTATGGCGACGGGTGGTGCTGGTCGAATTTATCAATCTACCACTAATGCACTGATTAATACCGGTGACGGTATGGGGATGGCTTTACGAGCTGGTTTCCCCGGTCAGGATATGGAAATGTGGCAGTTCCATCCAACAGGTATTGCAGGCGCTGGCGTACTGGTTACTGAAGGTTGCCGTGGTGAGGGTGGCTATCTGATCAATAGTGAAGGTGAGCGTTTTATGGAACGTTATGCGCCGAATGCTAAAGATCTTGCAGGGCGCGATGTTGTTGCCCGTTCCATGGTAATGGAAATTCTTGAAGGGCGTGGTTGTGGTCCCAATAAAGACCACGTTCTGTTAAAGCTCGATCACCTTGGTGAAGAGACGCTGAATCTTCGCTTGCCTGGTATTTGTGAGTTGTCAAAAACATTTGCTCATGTTGATCCGGTGAAAGCTCCTGTTCCAGTGGTGCCTACCTGTCACTATATGATGGGCGGCATTCCAACGAATATCGGTGGTCAAGCGCTAACTCAAGGTGCTGATGGTAAAGACCAGATCATCGAAGGTCTCTATGCCTGTGGTGAGGCTGCGTGCGTATCTGTTCATGGCGCAAATCGATTGGGTGGAAACTCACTGCTTGATCTGGTTGTATTTGGCCGGGCAGCAGGTTTGCAAATTGAAAAATCGTTAAGAGAGGGTTTCTCTAGCGATGATGCATCTGAATCGGATATTGAATCAGCCTTGAATCGTCTTGACAGGTTAAATAGTTCAACCAAAGGTGAAAGTGTCGCCAAAGTGCGTGCAGATCTTCAAAGCGTTATGCAGCTTTACTTCGGGGTGTTCAGAGAAGGTGAAAGCATGCAGAAGGGTCTCAAAATGCTTGGTGAAATTGGTGAGCGTATTAAGAATACCCATCTTCAAGATAAGAGCTCAGCCTTTAATACTGCGCGAATAGAAGCATTAGAATTGGATAACTTGTTTGAAGTGGCCTATGCAACGGCTGTTTCAGCTGAAGAGCGTAAAGAAAGTCGCGGTGCGCATGCCCGTAATGACTTTACAGAGCGTGATGATGAGAACTGGTTGAAGCACTCTATGTACTTTCCGAATGAGAAACGTGTTGGTAAGCGTGATGTTAACTTCTCGCCTAAAACGGTTAAAGCATTCCCACCTAAAGTTCGATCTTACTAAGGGAGATGTCTAAATGTTAGTAAGTTTGTATCGCTATAACCCGGAGCAGGATCAGGTTCCATTTATGCAGGATATCCAGTTGGATATTCCTGAAGGTAAAGATTTAATGGTGCTGGATGTCTTGGCGCTGTTGAAAGAGAAAGACCCATCACTGGCCTACCGACGTTCATGTCGTGAAGGGGTGTGTGGTTCTGACGGTTTGAACATGAACGGCAAAAATGGTCTTGCTTGTATTACACCGCTTTCTGAAGTGGTAAAGAAAGACAAGCTGGTTATTCGTCCGTTGCCAGGTTTGCCTGTTATTCGCGATCTGGTTGTAGACATGTCCATGTTCTACAAACAATATGAAAAGATTAAGCCTTTCTTGATCAATAATACGCCGGCACCTGCCATTGAGCGTCTTCAGTCTCCTGAAGATAGAGAAAAGCTGGATGGCCTGTACGAGTGTATTTTGTGTGCATGTTGTTCGACTGCTTGTCCTTCTTTCTGGTGGAATCCAGATAAATTTGTCGGGCCTTCAGGTCTTTTGCAAGCTTACCGATTCCTGGCCGATTCGCGCGACACCGCAACGGCTGAGCGTCTGGCTGAGCTGGATGATCCTTTCAGCGTGTTTCGCTGCCGGGGGATTATGAATTGTGTGAATGTTTGTCCAAAAGGATTGAATCCAACCAAGGCAATCGGACACATTAGAAATATGTTGTTGCAACGCTCAACTTAAAAGCGTTCCTGCAGATAAAAAGGTTTAAATTTTTTATTTGTAGTGTCATAGTCCGGTTTCATTTTTTGTTGTTGCAGCAAAATTTGAAATCGTGTCTATAATCAAGTGATGAATCCTTTCAGATGAAAATACTATGCAATGTTCGTCTGAAAAGTTAGGAAGCGGCAAGATCAGCCCACAAAGCCGATTATTGCCGTAGCTGAGAAAATAACCACTGGGAAAGCGGGTAACACCCGTATTATCTTTGAGGCAGCAGTCATCCAACTTTTTTTAGTGAGTGTTATTTCCAACTCTGTGAATAACCCTGACTGATTAGCTCACTGGCCGCATGAGTGTCTGAAAGATAGTGCCTAGTATTCGCATTTACTGCTAACTAAGGCGAGCTTTTAATGCAAGAAAGCATGATGGAACAACTCTGGCGGACATCACATTTGTCCGGCGGCAATTTAGTCTATGTAGAACAACTTTACGATTCTTATTTAACCGATCCTAACAGCGTTTCTGAAGAATGGCGCAGTTATTTCGATCAGCTTCCGAGAGTTAATGGACACGATAAAAAAGATATCCCTCATTCCACTATCCGTGAACAATTTTTACATCTCTCCAAAAATAAATATATCAACCAAGATCTCACCACTCCTGCCGGTGCTACTTCCGAGCATGAAAGAAAGCAGGTAAAAGTCTTACAGTTAATCAATGCCTATCGAATTCGAGGCCATCAGGTGGCAAAACTTGATCCTCTTGGATTAATGGAGCGTGTGCAAGTTCCGGATTTGCAATTAACGTATCATGGCTTGAGTGAAGCTGATCTGGATACCCAATTCCAGACCGGCAACCTGGCTTTTGGCCCTGATCAATTGACCTTGCGTCAAATCATCGATGGTTTGAATAGTACCTATTGTTCCTCTTTGGGCGCGGAATATATGCATATTGTGGATACCTCAATACGCAGTTGGTTCCAGGAACGAATAGAGTCTGTCAAAGGCAAGCCGAATTATGAATTTGATACCCGCTATCATTTACTTGAAAGAATGACGGCAGCAGAGGGTCTTGAAAAATATCTTGGCTCTCGCTATCCAGGCACTAAACGCTTTGGTCTCGAAGGTGGTGAAAGCCTGATACCGATGATGGATGAGCTCATTCAGCGCGCAGGCGGCTTCGGGGCAAAAGAAATCGTTATCGGTATGGCGCATCGTGGTCGATTAAACGTTTTGGTTAATACCCTGGGTAAGAACCCGAAAGATCTTTTCGATGAATTCGATGGTAAAAAATTACATTCTATGGGCTCAGGGGACGTAAAATATCACCAGGGTTTCTCATCGAATGTGATGACTCCGGGGGGTGAAGTGCACTTGGCTTTATCCTTTAACCCTTCCCACCTTGAAATTGTTTCACCCGTGGTTGAAGGCTCTGTGCGCGCAAGACAAAACAGACGTAACGATCCGCGCGGAGAATCAGTTGTACCCATTATCATGCACGGTGATGCCGCATTTGCGGGGCAGGGTGTGGTGATGGAAACATTCCAGATGTCACAGACACGTGGTTATGGTACCGGCGGCTCAGTCCACATTATCATCAATAACCAGGTAGGTTTTACTACCAATAAACGTGAAGATGCCCGTTCTACAGAATACTGTACGGATGTCGCTAAAATGATTGAAGCACCTATTCTTCATGTTAATGGTGATGATCCAGAAGCGGTTCTGTTTGCAACCCAGGTAGCCATTGATTTCAGAAATCAATTCAAAAAGGATGTGGTTATCGATCTGTTTTGTTATCGCCGCCGCGGCCATAATGAAGCTGATGAGCCATCAGGCACTCAGCCGCTGATGTATAAAGTGATTAAAGATCACAAAACCAGCCGTACCTTGTACGCTGAACGTTTGATCAGTGAAAATGTCATCACACCCGAACAAGCGCAGAAACTTGAAGATGATTACCGTAAGGCCTTGGATAATGGTGATCACGTCACCAAGAGTCTGGTGCTTGAACCCAATAAATCCATGTATGTTGATTGGGCTCCTTTTATCGGCCATGAATGGACGGCAAAAGCGAAAACCTCGGTGAATCTTAAAACACTCCAGCGAGTAGGCAAAAAACTCAGCCATATTCCTGAGGGTTTTCCAATTCAGAAGCAGGTACAGAAAATCATCGAAGACAGAAGTAAGATGACCCAAGGTGCGATGCCATTGAATTGGGGCTATGGAGAAGTCATGGCTTATGCATCCTTACTTCACGAAGGTCATGCAATTCGTATATCCGGCCAGGATGTAGGGCGTGGAACGTTCTCGCATCGACATGTGGTTCTGCATAATCAGGCAGATGCATCTACCTATATTCCTTTGCAGCATATTAAAGAAGATCAGCCAAAATTTGAGATATACGATTCATTTTTGTCTGAAGAAGCCGTATTGGCTTTTGAATATGGGTATGCCACAACAAATCCGACAACATTAGTTATTTGGGAAGCGCAATTTGGTGATTTCGCAAATGGTGCGCAGGTGGTTATTGACCAGTTCATTACAAGTGGTGAGCACAAGTGGGGGCGTTTATGTGGCCTGACTATGTTATTACCACATGGTTATGAAGGTCAGGGGCCGGAGCATTCATCCGCACGTCTTGAAAGATATCTGCAACTTTGTGCAGAGCATAATATTCAGGTTTGCGTACCCACTACGCCAGCTCAGATTTTTCATATGTTACGCCGACAAGTGAAACGACCGCTTAGAAAGCCTTTAATAGCGATCACGCCAAAAAGCTTGTTGCGCCACAAAGAAGCCATTTCTTCTCTTGAAGATTTAAGTGAAGGCTCGTTCCAGACAGTTATCGGTGACGTTAATGGTACAGATCCCAAAAAGATCAAACGTATCATTATGTGCAGCGGTAAAGTCTATTACGACCTGCTTGAATATCAGCAGAAGAATGAAATTACTGACACCGCTATTATCAGAATAGAGCAACTCTATCCGTTCCCTGCTGATGATCTCAAAGAAATAGTCGAGCACTACACGAATGTTGAAGATGCTGTCTGGTGTCAGGAAGAGCCTAAAAATCAGGGTGCCTGGTACTCAACGCAACATAGGATGCGTAAGGTGATCAAGCAGATTGATGAAAAGATATATTTAAGATATGCCGGTCGAAAGAGCTCCGCTGCGCCAGCTGCAGGTTATATTTCGGTTCATGTAGAAGAACAAAATGCACTTGTTACCAAGGCATTTGAAGTTAAAAAGATTAAATAAGGATTGGAAATGTCTATAGAAATCAAAGCCCCAACCTTCCCCGAATCAGTAGCGGATGGAACAATTGCCACATGGCACAAAAAACCAGGAGAAGCCGTTTCTCGTGACGAACTGCTGGTGGATATCGAAACCGATAAAGTCGTACTCGAAGTTGTTGCACCAGAAGATGGTGTGATCGAGGTTATCCTAAAGCAAGAGGGTGATGTTGTTCTTAGTGGTGAATTAATAGGTAAATTCACCGCTGGTGCAACTGGAACTGCAGCACCGTCGACTAAAGAGTCACCGGCTGAGCCATCCACTGAGCAAGCCTCTGCCTCAAATACATCGGTCATCATGAGCCCGGCAGCAAAGAAAATGATTGAGGAAAATAACCTTAATCCTTCTGATGTAGCGACAAGCGGTAAAGATGGTCGTATGACCAAAGAAGATGTCGTAGCGCATTTGGCTAATAAAACCTCTGCCTCGCCAGCGCCAGCAGCGTCAAAACCTGTCTCTGCACCTGTAACGTCCAGTATTCCTGCTGCTGAGCCATTACCTGTTGGTGGTCGTGCTGAAAAACGCGTGCCAATGACGCGCCTAAGAGCGAGCATCGCAAGACGCTTGTTGGATGCAAGCCAGAATACGGCAATGTTGACGACCTTTAATGAAGTGAACATGAAACCGTTGATGGATCTGAGAGCGCAATACAAAGATTTATTTGAGAAAAAGCATAACGGTACACGCCTTGGCTTCATGTCATTGTTTGTGAAGGCTGCTGCTGAAGCACTTAAACGGTTCCCTGCAGTGAACGCGTCAATCGATGGTGATGAAATTGTTTATCATGGCTATCAGGATATTGGTGTGGCGGTATCCAGTGATAAAGGTTTGGTTGTTCCCATCCTGAGAGATGCTGACACCATGAGCCTGGCAACCATAGAACGTACCATTAAGGGTTATGGTGAAAAAGCACAAAGCGGTAAGTTGACCATTGAAGAAATGACCGGTGGAACATTTACTATTTCGAACGGAGGCGTTTTTGGTTCATTGATGTCCACGCCTATTTTGAACCCGCCTCAAACAGCTATCCTGGGCATGCATAAAATACAAGAGCGTCCTATGGCTGTGAATGGTCAGGTCGTGATTCTCCCTATGATGTATCTGGCCTTGTCGTATGATCACCGTATGATTGATGGAAAGGAAGCAGTTCAATTCCTGGTCGCGATTAAAGAAATGATTGAAGACCCAGCACGTATTCTTCTTGAAATTTAGAACTTATTCTGGAGCAAATAGATAAATGTCAACTAAGTATGATGTCATAGTAATTGGTGCCGGCCCGGGTGGTTATGTTGCTGCTATCCGCTGTGCCCAGCTGGGTTTGAAAACAGCATGTGTTGAACAATGGATCAGTGATACCGGTAAACTGGTATTAGGTGGTACTTGTTTGAACGTCGGTTGTATTCCTTCCAAGGCACTACTTGTGTCCTCTCATAAGTACGAAGAAGCCAAACATGACTTCGATAAGCATGGAATGAGCCTGGATAATCTCAAGATGGATGTACCCAAAATGATGCAGCGTAAAAATACCATAGTCAGTAATCTGACAGGTGGTATTGCTTCGTTATTTAAAGCAAATGGCGTGACGGCTATTCAAGGTAAGGGTCGGCTTTTAGCAGGTAAGCAGGTTGAGGTGACCGATAGCAAGGGCAGCGTAACGGTTTATGATGCAGACAATATTATACTTGCTACGGGTTCAAAGCCTGTAGAAATCCCACCTGCACCGCTTACCGAAGGTTATATCGTTGATTCAACGGGTGCCTTGGATTTTCAGGATGTTCCTAAGCGTTTGGGCGTCATTGGTGCCGGCGTGATTGGTCTTGAACTCGGCAGTGTCTGGGCGCGTCTTGGCTCTGAAGTCACTGTGCTTGAAGCACAGGATACCTTCTTGAGTGCCATAGATCAGCAGGTTGCTAAAGAAGCCTTGAAACAGTTCAAGAGTCAGGGGCTGGATATTCGTCTCAAA
>JBFHPN010000042.1:0-9411 GCA_041592735.1 Oleiphilaceae bacterium
GGCCTATCTGCCATGGTGCTGATTATGGATATCCGAAAACCGCTGACACCCTTTGATGAGATGCTTCTGGAATGGACCCATAATCGTGCTTTACCTACATTGATATTGCTTACCAAGAGTGACAAATTAAACTTCGGCCCCGGTAAACAAACCATGCTGCAAGTCAAAAAAGCTTTGGCAGATCATCAATCCCTGGTAGACGTCGTGCTGTTTTCCAGCCTGAAGAAAACCGGACTCAAAGAAACTCGACAGGCCTTAAGCGAGATTGTCTGGCAACGCAAAAACCAGGCCTCGGAAAACAACGAAGCCCTTGATACTTAACTGGCTATTTTTTCCTGGGCCAAAGGCGCAATTCCATCGAAACGATACTTTTCCTGAAGTTCCATCGCCAGCTCTCGTTTATCTTCATATAAGTACGGCATGACATAATCCAGAATCAGATAAACGCCATGCTGAATACTTTTACGGGTAAGTGCCTCTTGCTCGTCTTCATTTGAATGGATGGTTTTCAGGTAGGTCATCCAGTTAGTCACTATCAACCAGGTATTGAGCGCTTTGGATTTACGTTGCTGCTCAGACATCGGCCGATATATGCCGCTATCTTCCATCGCCGAAATAATACTTTGAATACTGGCCAGGCAGCGTAAGGTAAATTGTCGATATTCTTCCTGGAGACGATCATCACTGGCCAGCAAGTGCTCTAAGTCCTGATGCAGAAAACGATAGGCCCATAAACCATTGAATACCGCATCAAGATACGCAATCAAATCATGCATATGAATAGCCCGATCCCTCGGGACATGTAAATAGGTATCCACCATCAATTCATAATTTTTAAAAATCTCATAAATGATGTCGCTTTTATTTCTGAAGTGGTAATACAAATTTCCGGGAGACATCCCCATATGGGCTGCAATATGGTTGGTTGACACATTTCGTTCGCCTCGTTCATTAAACAGTTCCAAACTGGTTAATACGATTTTGTCTTTCGTTTTCATTTGATTCTTCGCTTTTGTTTTACTCGATTTATACCAGACATCATTGCCAGATACCGACTCAAAGCAGCTTGCAGGAAACAACAATCGCCACAGTTTTTTGTGACCGACAGTCACATTATTTTCGGCCTTGTATTGACTTTTTAGAGTATATACTCTAAAAAGGAAAAACATAATGACTATTTTTAGTTTTTAGTTAATTCGCAGACAACAATAAACGCTTACTAAAGCCGGAGTAAACCATGGCCGCTAAAATTCTTAAAATGACTGAAAGCAGTAAACACATCCAACACATGAAACAGGTTTATGCTCAGCAAAAAGCGGCATTTCGGAAAAATCCTATGCCTTCGCTGCAGGAGCGTATTGCCAATCTTAAAAAATTGCGCGATATGTTAATGAACAATCAGGATAAGATCATCCGGGCTATTTCAAAGGATTTCTCCAACCGCTCTGCAGACGAGACCAAACTCGCCGAAATCCTGACCACGGTACACGCCATTGATTACACGCTGAAAAATCTAAAAAAATGGATGGAGCCCGAGAAAAAGAAAATATCACCGCTGTTTCAACCCGCAACAGGATTTGTTCAATACCAGCCTCTGGGGATTATCGGTGTTATTTCACCTTGGAATTATTCTGTTGCCCTCTCAATGGGGCCGCTTGTGGCATCTTTGGCCGCCGGTAACCGCACCATGATTAAAATGTCAGAATATACTCCGGCCACCTCCGTACTAATCGAACAGCTGGTAGATGAAACCTTTCCCCGAGACCTCGTCTGCGTCGTCAATGGCGATGCCAGTGTCGCAACTGAATTCTCAAGCATTCCCTGGAACCATTTATTGTTTACCGGTTCAACCAGTGTCGGTCGCCATGTGATGCGTGCCGCCGCCGCTAACCTGACACCGGTAACGCTCGAACTGGGTGGTAAATCACCGACGATTATTTCTAACGACGTGGACATGGATAAAGCCGTTGAACCCATCGTTTTCGGCAAAGCATTTAATGCCGGCCAAACCTGTATCGCACCCGACTATATTCTCTGCCCCAGTCATCGTCTAGAGCATTTTGTTGATCGTTTTCAATATTTCTTCGCCAAGATGTACCCGACCCTCAAACATAACGATGATTACACCAGTGTTGTGGATGAGCGCCAATATGCACGCCTGCAATCCTACCTGGACGATGCCAAAGCAAAAGGCGCCACCGTGATTGCCTGCAATCATTCCGATGAGGATATGGCAACAGGCACGCGCAAAATGCCCATCCATTTAATTTTAAATGCCACAGACGACATGCTGGTTATGCAGGAAGAGTTATTCGGGCCCATTTTACCCGTTATCCCGACAGACTCTCTGGATGAAGCCCTGGACTTTATTAACGACCGCCCTTCACCTCTCGCCCTTTATTACTTTGGTGCCGATAAGAAAGAGCAAAATTATGTTCTGGAACAGGTCAGAGCAGGAGGCGTTTGTATTAACGATACTATTTCCCACTTTGCACAGGAAGATCTGCATTTCGGCGGCATCGGTGAATCGGGTATGGGCAGCTATCATGGGCAACAAGGGTTCTTGACCTTCTCGCATGCCAAATCAGTCTTTGCCAAAAATATCTTCAACAGCACCAAATTTGCTTATCCTCCCTATGGCACACTGATCCACAAAGCCTTCTTTGCACTGTTTCTTCGATAGGCTTTACCCTTTTTGGGTTCAGCAGGTACACTGATAAATATCCGGCGGCAGGGAGCGCTATGTTAACTGCCGCCGGAATACCAGATTGCGTACCCGAAAGGATTGATCATGGATACCCATACACATTCTGAACTTGCAAGATCTGCGCAAGCGATCACTCGTAGACGTTTGCTGAAAACAGGCTTGCTCGGTAGCCTTGTATTATCAACCGCGCATTTGAGTGCCTGTTCCGGCAAAGCACTCAAAAGCCCCTATCATGGCATTGAACAGAGCCCCTATACGTTTTTAACCAAAGCAGATGCGCTCATGCTGTGCCGTTTATTTCCCGCCATGATGGCTCAGCACTGGCCAACTGAAACACGCGAGATTCAACACGCAGAAGTTTTAATGCTCAGCAGGCTGGACACCTTTCTGCAACGTTTGGGGCACTTTAATCAATCAGAAATCAGAAAACTCTTTGATTTATTACAGTTCGGCCCGGCAAGAGGGCTGACAACAGGTATCTGGCGTGGCTGGGAACACACCACAACGGCAGATGTTGAGGCATTTTTACAACGCTGGAAATCGAGCCGCTTCAGTTTGTTTACCAGTGGCTATAATGCGCTCAGTGATATCATTTGTTTTACTTGGTACAGCCTTCCGGTGAATACCCGTGCATTTGGTTATTCAGGGCCACCCCAGGCCGTTCTTGATGGACTGCCTCAATTTCAAACGCAAGCAAGCCATACCCAGGCCGCCGCCACTCGCGCAATGAGAACCCCGTCATGACAGATCCGATTCAACAAGGGCTGGATCAGGGCTGGCAGGTCATCAATGCCAGCAACCTGGCAGATAACAGCGTTATCGAAACAGAGGTTGCGATTATCGGCAGTGGTGCAGGCGGTGCTACGGCTGCAGAATTTTTAAGCAAACAAGGGTTAAAGGTATTACTGATAGAAGAAGCCAGGCTGCGTTATCAGAAAGATTTCAAGCTTGATGAACTGGATGCTTTTTCAACCTTATACCAAGAGGGCACCAGCCGAAAAACCGCCGATGGCGCCATCGCAATCTATCAAGGGCGAACCGTCGGTGGCTCTACCACCATCAACTGGACATCGACATTTCGGACCCCGGAACCCACCCTGATGCATTGGGTGAATCACTACGGTTTACATGAATTCCATCCCGACACCATGCAGCCCTGGTTCGAAGAAAGGGAACAGGCGCTCAGCATGCAGCCCTGGTTAACCCCGCCAAATGAAAACAATTCTATTCTCAAGCGCGGCTGCGATGCCTTAGGCTGGGAATCACAGACCATGATCCGCAATGTCAAAGGCTGCTGGAATCTGGGTTACTGTGGCTTTGGCTGCCCGACCAATGCTAAACAATCGATGTTATTAACCTCAATTCCCGCAGCACTCAATCATCAGGCCAGTTTGCTGACCTGTGCGCAGGCAGATCATTTTCGTTTCAATAAAGAGCAGATTTCTGAACTGGTTTGTCGCATCTATGATCGCGAGAGTTTAAACACCACGAGCAAACGTATGCGGGTACATGCCAGGCACTATGTGCTTGCCGCTGGCGCTATCGGCAGCCCGGCGGTGTTATTACGCTCAAAGGCACCTGACCCATACAAAACGCTCGGCAAACGAACCTTTCTGCATCCGGTAAATACCTGTACTGCCACCATGAAGGAAAAGGTCAACGGATTCGAAGGTGCACCTCAAAGCATTTATTCCGATGAATTTTTATGGAAGGCTGGTATTACCGGTGAAGCAGGCTTCAAACTGGAAGTAGCCCCGGTGTTCCCTGGTGGTCTGGCTGCTCAGGAAGCCCTGCATGGCGGCAGGCTGGCCGACAGACTGCAAAAGCTGGCTTATACGAATTCTACCATTGCCCTATTGCGCGATGGCTTCCATGAAGAATCTCCTGGTGGCTCGGTTTCCCTGCGCAATGATGGCAGCCCTGTGCTTGATTACCCGCTAACCGACTATCTGAAAAAAGGCTTTATCAAAGCGTATTTAGCCATGGCCGAGCTTCAGTTTGCTGCCGGTGCAGTATCGCTCAGCGCTGCGCATCATGATGCCCGTGAATGGTTCAGCTGGCGGGAAGCTAAAGCTGCCATTCCCGCCTTATCACTTGAACCCCTGCGTGCCGCATTATTCTCGGCGCATGTCATGGGCGGCTGTACCATGGGTAACAATCCCAAAACCTCAGTGGTGAATCAACAGGGTGAACACCACCAGATAAGCAACCTTAACATTATCGATGGCTCTACATTTCCAACGAGTATTGGCGCCAATCCGCAACTTTCCATTTATGCCATGGCGGCAAAACAAGCCTCTTATCTAGCTACTCGTTTAAAATTTGGTTAATATTCGAGCCCGTTGGGCTGATCCTGCATCAGCCTCTTCTATTCATATTACTCAGGGCTGCAATGCAGATGAATATTGTGATCTATCCGGGTACCTTTGACCCCATCACCAATGGCCATACTAATATTGTTGAACGTGCTGCCAAACTGTTCGATAAACTGATTATTGCTGTTGCCGCCAGTCCGAAAAAGAAACCCTTATTTGATCTTGAGGTGCGGGTGCAACTGGCGCGCGATGTGTTAGCCCATATCCCGAATGTAGAAGTACTTGGCTTTGATAATCTGCTCGCCGATTTCGTGCGTATGCATAATGCCAATATTATATTGAGAGGCTTACGTGCCGTGGCCGATTTTGAATATGAATTTCAGCTGGCGGATATGAATCGGCGTCTGGTGCCTCAGGCAGAAAGTCTGTTTTTGACGCCGGATAATCATTTATCCTATATATCCTCCACCCTGATACGGGAAATTTCCTATCTGGGCGGCGATGTTTCAGGATTTGTCAGCCCCTTGGTGGTTAAGGCATTAAAAGAAATTCATCACGCAAACGCTCAACAGCAATAGCGTCAATTTAGAGGTTGTATATGGCTTTACTCATTACTGACGAATGTATCAACTGCGATGTATGTGAACCCGAATGTCCGAATGAAGCAATTTCGGCCGGTGAAGAGATCTACATTATCGATCCGAATAAATGCACTGAATGTGTCGGGCATTATGATGAGCCGCAGTGCGTTGCCGTTTGTCCGGTTGATTGCATCCCGCACGATCCGGAACATGTCGAAACGCACGATCAGCTCATGGAAAAGTATCGAAAGCTGACAAGTTAATTTAACAAACCGCTCTAACTATAGAATTAGAAAGCAAAATTTTACAAATCTTTTTGCCCGCCCGGCTATCATTGTGCATTTTTTATACTACACTGACATAAAAGCGTTCTGCGCGAGCCTACCCGGCAGTTCAGTCAACTTAATGCAGCATGGAAAAGGGTGAATTATGGCTAAAAAAGATGATAAGGCGGAGCATGAACCGCTCACCGAAGAACAACGCATTACCGCGCTTGAGGAAAAAGTCGGCAATAATAAAATAGTACTTATTGCCATGGCTTTACTACTGGTTGTTTTGGTATCCGTATCCTCAACGGTATTTGTGGTATCGATGATGAACGATGATCAATCGGTGGCGAGCAATGAGTCTGTAGCGGCTTTAGACGCTAAACTGGCAGAACTTGCAAAAACCCTCGAAAATATCAAGAAGGTAACCAAGGAAAATCGGGCCGATCTGGCACTGCTGAAAGATCAGGTGGCAACCAGCAGCAATAAAAGACTTCAGCAGATTCTTATCGAGCAAGAGCGTGGTCATCAGTTGTTTTTGGAAACCTTAAGAACCGGCATGTATGACCTGGCGCATATGATTCCCGGTTCGCGCACCTGGCTTGAAGTGTATGGTGAAAAAATAAATAGTGCTGAGCGTTTTAGTAAAGAGCGGGAAAAAGAGCTGACGAACTTACAAAAAGGCATTGTCGATAAGGTAAAATCCGTAGTTCAGGAAGACCCTTTCGAAGATGGCTTCTAGCCGTCGACCTGCTACAGACTATTTGCGGGGTTCGTCTACATCGGGCCCCATTAGTACGGCAAGCCAGTGGGTCTCATGACTGCTTTCAAAGGCGATCTTAAGCAGCATCGTCAGCGGTACAGACAATAACATGCCTACCGGGCCGAGCGCCCAACCCCAGAAAACCAGTGACAAAAACACCACCAAGGTAGACAAGCCCAAACCTCGCCCCATGTAACGAGGCTCAATCACATTACCCATCACCAGATTGGCCACCAGATAACCGATTGCCGTCAGCAGCATGTACCAGGGGCCGAGTTGTAGCAAGGCCAGCAACATAGCCGGCACGGCAGCTATGATCGAGCCAATATTAGGAATAAAGTTAAACAAAAAGGCAATTAATGCCCATAGCAAAGGGTATTCCACCCCGATAATCCACAGCCAGATATAAATTAATAAACCGGTTGCCAGGCTAACCAGCACTTTAATCGTCATATATTGTTTGACGTTTCCCAGAAAGCGTTCGATATGACGCATATGATCACTCCCTTCCCCAAATGCTCTTTGCAACTTGGCGGGTAAGGAAACGCCTTCAAACAACATAAAAATAACCGTCAGAATAATGAGAAACGAATTAGATAGCACGGATCCGAGATTTCCGAGGGTATCGATCGCCAATTTAAACATGGTTGAAGGGTCAAAGTGCTGCATCAGCTTATCCCTGGGAATATCCACTCCCCAGGCATTAAGCTGACTGACCACGCCACCCAGTAAACCTCTGAGTTTGTTCTGATACACAGGCAGATCTTTGGAGAAATCATTCATCGACGTGGTAATAATCGACAATAGCAGAAGCTGGAACAAACTAATGAAGAGGACAACCAGAATCAGTGAGAGCCAGGCTGGCAACCCCTTACGCTGCATCAGCAGAAAAGGCGGTGCACAGATTATCGCAAAAAAGCCGGACAACAGGAAAGTAACCATGATGGACTCAGCTGCGCGAATACCGGCCACCACAATAACCAGCGCAGCAAAGATAAAAAGCACCCGTGTCGCCGCCGAAAAACTCGTATCTGTATGCACATCTATTCCTTTATTGGGTTTGGCCGTTATCCGATTAATCGTGAACCCAGTTAATAGCACGACCATGATTATGAATTTCAATCAGATGCCTATGCAGGCTTTTCACGGCGAGCTCATAATCATCTTCATTGATGACAAACTGCATATCCACCTGGCGCATGGTCTGATGCATGGCCAATACGCTGATATTCTGTTCCGCCAGAGCGCCCACTGTTTTAGCCAGTATACCGGGAACTTTCATATTGCTGCCAATGGCAGAAACCATCGCCACCTTGGACTGATTGATCTCTGCCTCAGGGAACTTGGTCTTAATTTCAGTGACCAGGCGCTTAACTGTTTTTAAATTGGTCGCCAGGTAATGAGTAATCGTGTTGGCATTAATATCCTTCGATACCACATGCCCCTTAAAGCGACGGATTAACCCAATGATCTGCTGATCATAATAATCCACATTGGCCGTCATATTCTGATCAAAAACTTCCAATGCAAATATTCCCTTGCAGCCGGCAATAATTTCGACGCAAGGCGAATCACTGACATAGTCGGTAGTGATAAGTGTACCCGGATGATCTGGTTCAAAGGTATTTTTGACACTGAGCCGAATATTGTTGCTGCGCAAACCGGTAGCGGCTTTCGGGTGAATCGCTTCCATTCCCAAATTTGCCAATTGATCTGCTACATCGTAGTTGGTGCGACCAATCGCAATCGAATTCTGTTCACCGACCAATCGCGGATCAGCCGTACTCAAGTGGAACTCTTTATGAATAACGGCTTCTTTTGCCTGCGTCAGTACCGCGATACGGCTGAAGGTCATTTCGCTGTAGCCTCTGTCAAAGGTCGACATGAGGCCTTCATCACTGTGGGCATAACCCGTGGCTATGGGGATCTGATCGCTCGGATCCAATTCCTGAAAGGCGTCCAGGATGCGTTCATCCAGGGAAGTTTGCTTCTCACACCGCCAGGCCGTCAAATCTACAAAACAGGCGTTGATGCCATCGCGCTGTAATAATTTTGCCGTATTCCAGGCGCTGTGCGCTTCACCAATACTCGCCAGCATTTCCCTAACAGTCGCCAAGTGAGCACTTAATTCAAAATGGCCATGCTGACACAAACGCTGTAAATCCAGTAAACATTGTTCTGCATCATCCAGACGTTCTCCGATGAAGGCGTTAGCTTCATCGAGGCTGACACCTTCTCCAAATAAACGTTGGTTGATTGCGAACATATCCGTTTTCAAGGCTTTCAATTTCGCACGCCAGCTTTCATTGTTCATGCTATTGGCAAACAGGGCATAAATTCCAGGTTCGCTGGTTTTCTTGTGTTCCAGTAAGGCATCGGTAATACCGGCATAGGCCGAGACCACAAATATGCGTTGATAGAGTGTGTCCTTACGTCGGGGTCTTTTGATGATATTATCGCGAATGGCCGCGTAATTACTCATCGACGTGCCACCAATTTTTTCAACGCTATGTGATTTCATCCGATCTTTTCCATACTAATTCATTCATATACAACAGCAGTACATGCATCGGGATTGAAACCGACACCAGGCTGCGAAAAAAGCCCGGTTATTCTACGTTATTCAACTGATTTGTCTATTGTGTAATCAATTTGAAGATTAGAAATGCGTATTTTTTCTCCGTTCAGCGCTGTCAGTGGGAATCTTAAATAGCGGTAATCTCCCAGTTTTTTATGTGAACTTGCTGACAACGGGTTTATTTGACAATAGACTAGACAC
>JBFHPN010000043.1:0-9403 GCA_041592735.1 Oleiphilaceae bacterium
ATTCACGTTGTACAGGGTGAGCGTAAGCAGGCGTCTCAGAATAAATCGCTGGGCCGATTCGATTTGTCGGACATTCCTCCTGGGCCACGCGGTATGCCTCAGATCGAAGTTACTTTCGATATTGATGCGAACGGTATCCTGAATGTTTCTGCAAAAGACAAAGCAACCGGTAAGCAACAGTCGATTGTGATTAAAGCGTCTTCTGGTTTGTCCGATGAGGAAGTCGAAAAAATGGTGGCAGATGCGGCAGCCAATGCTGAAGCGGATAAAGCTTTCGAATCTCTGGTTACGGCGAGAAATTCGGGTGATGCGATCGTCCATGCTACCAAGAAAACACTTCAGGAAGCGGGTGACAAAGTAGATGCTGCAGAAAAAGCGGCAATAGAGAAAGCCATTGATGAGCTGGAAGCAGCGCTGAAAACAGATAAGCTGGCTGATATTGAAGAGAAGACCAAAGCATTAACCGAAGTCTCTTCTTCTCTGGCGCAGAAAATGTATGCTGAGCAGGCTGCGGCAGGTGCCAATGCAGGTGACGGTGCGGCAGAAGCGAAGCCGGCAAAAGATGATGATGTGGTCGATGCCGAGTTCGAAGAAGTTAAGGATGACAAAAAATAAGTCGCTTCCGATTATTTAAGGTATTGATTTACCTTGAATAAGCTTGGTGAATATAACGCGGAAGCCTGGACTTCCGCGTTTGCGTATATAAATTGATACTCTGCAAGTTCTCGAACAAGGGATGATTAGGCCCGGCTACGATGAGAGCATTGCAAGCACACAGAGCGGTTAGATAGGTGTTATGGCAAAACGAGATTATTACGAAATTCTGGGTTTAGAACGCTCAGTCGATGCGAAAGAAATCAAGAAAGCATATCGGCGTTTGGCGATGAAGTATCATCCTGACCGTAATCCTGATGATGCGCAGGCGGAAGATAAATTCAAAGAAGCTACTGAAGCTTACGAGGTTTTATCGGATGAGCAGAAAAGAGCGGCTTATGATCGTTATGGTCATGCGGGTGTGGATCAGAATGCAGGCGGCGGTGGCGGCTTTAGTGGCGGCGCAAATTTCAGTGATATTTTCGGCGACGTGTTCGGGGATATCTTCGGAGGCGGCGGTGGTGGTTCCCGTTCGCGCAGTGCGCGCGGTGCCGATTTACGTTATACCCTGGAGCTGGATCTCGAAGATGCGGTCAAGGGTACCTCAGTAAAAATACGTGTACCGTCTCATGTTGCCTGTAAACCATGCGGTGGTTCCGGTGCAGCTAAGGGTTCCAAGCCTGAAAATTGTACGATGTGTCAGGGTGCCGGTCAGGTGCGTATGCAGCAGGGCTTTTTTTCAGTGCAGCAAACCTGTCCGCAATGCAGGGGTCAGGGCACAATTATTAAAGACCCATGTAATGCCTGTCATGGTGCGGGTGTTATTGATGAGCAAAAAACGCTGTCGGTTAAAGTACCGCCCGGTGTGGATACCGGCGACCGTATAAGGCTGGCTGGTGAGGGTGAGGCCGGCACTCATGGGGCGCCTTCGGGAGATCTGTATGTGCAGGTGTCGGTGAAAGAGCACCCGATTTTTGTTCGCGACGGTAAAAATTTATATTGCGAAGTGCCTATATCCGTTGTCGATGCTGCGCTGGGTGGAGAGTTGGAAGTGCCGACTCTGGATGGCCGAGTGAAGCTGAGAATTCCGGAAGAAACTCAAACCGGCAAAATGTTCAGGCTGCGCGGTAAAGGTGTGGCGCCTGTGCGCGGAGGTGGCCCCGGAGACCTGATGTGTAAGGTGATTGTCGAAACACCGGTAAATCTATCGAAAAAACAAAAAGATATCTTGCGTGAATTCCAGAAAACCCTGGAGCAGGATGGTGATCAGAAGCATGCACCGAAAAAGCACTCTTGGTTTGAAGGTGTCAAAAGTTTTTTTGATGACATGAAGCTTTAAGCTAAGCTTCCGGGAGAAGCCTGTATGGGCTTCTCTTTTTTATTTACGCGAGATATAACAATCTATCGTTGTCGGGATTAAGGAAACAACATGACCGTGACAAGAATTGCCGTCACCGGGGCGGCAGGAAGAATGGGTAAAATGCTGATTGAGGCCGTCACGGCTTCTGCAGGAACGACATTAGCAGCAGCCATTGAGCGACCAGAGAGTTCACTCATAGGGGCTGATGCGGGTGAGTTGAGTGGCTTGGGTGTGCTTGGGGTGAAAATATCCGGTAGCCTGGCATCGGTGATAGACGATTTTGATGTGTTGATTGATTTTACCGCCCCCGCGGCCACGCTTGCTAATGCAGCGTTATGTGCAGCGCATAACAAAGGGTTGGTGGTCGGTACAACGGGATTCTCGGTAGAAGAAGAAAAGCAGTTGCTTTCTCACACTAGCTCTTTGGCCATGTGTAAAGCAGCTAACTTTAGCACTGGCGTGAATGTGTGCCTGAATTTGCTTGAAAAAGCCGCGCAAGCCCTGGGTGATGACTATGATGTGGAAATCTATGAGGCGCATCATCGCCATAAAGTGGATGCCCCTTCAGGGACGGCTTTGGCTATGGGGCAGTCTGTTGCCGGGGCATTGAACAGAGATTTGCGAGAAGTCGCTGTGTATGGTCGTGAAGGCCAGACGGGCGCAAGACAAAAAGAGACCATCGGCTTTGCCACTGTGCGTGGCGGGGATGTGGTGGGTGATCATACGGTGATGTTCATGGGGGAAGGAGAGCGTGTCGAGATTACGCATAAAGCTTCCAGCCGTATGTCGTTTGCCAAGGGTGCTGTCAGGGCTGCAGCCTGGCTGCATAACAAGCCGCAGGGCTTATACGATATGCGCGATGTGCTCGAACTGAAGTAAACCGGCGCAAACCCTGTTTACTCTTGGTTGAGCCTGTTGGCTATGTGTTTGACAAATAATATTCACTGTTTTGTCAATAGACATGGCCTGCCTGAAAGTGTACAATGCCGCCGTTTAAGTGGTTGCCTGCTGTGTTGATAACGGCCAGCCGGGTAACTCAAAAGTCTTATTCTGAAGCGAGGTAGGGAAAAAAGCTCTGTCTCGCTTTTTTGCAACTTGAAATGATCAAAAACGCCACTTAAACCCGCTTAAAGACGGTTTCTTTAATTTTCTCTCCTAGCCGATTACGACGAGGAACTGGCGTTGACTAAACCTGCAATTTTAGCTCTAGAAGACGGATCCATCTTTAAAGGGATCTCCATTGGTGCCGATGGCGAAACAATCGGTGAAGTTGTATTTAATACGGCTATGACCGGGTATCAGGAAATCCTGACAGACCCATCCTACGCAAAACAAATCGTGACCCTAACCTATCCTCATATTGGAAATACCGGGGTCAACTCTGAAGATATCGAGTCCGATCGTATCTGGTCTGCCGGTCTGGTGATCAGAAATTTACCGCTTTTAGCATCTAACTGGCGCTGTGATAAGCCGCTTGATGTGTATTTGAAGGAAAATAATATTGTCGCGATTGCAGAAATTGATACGCGTCGTCTGACACGAATTCTGCGTGAGAAAGGGGCGCAGAATGGCTGTATTCTTGCTGGTGAGGATATTTCAGAAGAAGCAGCTATCGCAGCGGCCAAATCGTTTCCTGGGTTAAAAGGGATGGACCTCGCCCAGGAAGTCACCCGTAAAGAATCAACTGACTGGACAGAAAGTCATTGGAGTATCGAGGCGGGTTATCATACCCAGCAGTATACCGACTATCATGTGGTCGCCTATGACTTTGGTGTGAAACACAATATCTTAAGGATGCTCGCTGAGCGACGTTGCAAGCTAACGGTGGTGCCAGCCAAAACCTCTGCAGAAGAGGTGCTGGCGATGAACCCGGATGGTGTTTTCCTGTCAAATGGCCCGGGCGATCCAGAGCCTTGTGATTATGCGATCACCGCCATTGAAAAAATTCTGGCAAAAAAAATACCGGTCTTTGGTATTTGTCTGGGGCATCAATTACTGGCCTTAGCTAGTGGTGCAAAAACCCTTAAAATGAAGTTTGGTCACCATGGTGCTAACCACCCGGTTCAATGTCTGGCAGACAAAACAGTGATGATTACCAGCCAGAACCATGGTTTTGCTGTAGATGATGAAACGCTGCCTGCCTGTCTTGAGGCTACGCACCGTTCACTGTTTGATGGTTCCTTGCAGGGTATTAAACGCACGGATGTGCCGGCTTTCAGTTTTCAGGGTCACCCTGAAGCCAGCCCGGGTCCGCATGATGTCGCGCCCTTGTTCGATCAGTTTATCGAGATGATGCGCACCAGCAAAAAGTAAGGCGGCTTATGACAAGACTTGCCGGCGGTTGATCACTTGCAGGCAAGCGACCTGATTAAACACCACTGTTTTTCAGGATAAAAATTTCTGCTTTATCCAACAACGTTTTGATAGAGCAACCCACTTTAAAGTTAATGGAAAGAATTTAGATGCCAAAGCGTACCGACATAAAGAGTATTCTCATACTAGGCGCCGGACCGATCGTGATCGGCCAGGCTTGCGAGTTTGATTATTCCGGCGCTCAAGCCTGTAAGGCGCTTCGTGAAGAGGGTTACCGGGTGATTCTGGTTAACTCTAACCCTGCCACGATCATGACCGATCCGAGTATGGCGGATGCCACCTATATCGAGCCTATCAACTGGCGAACAGTTGAAAAGATAATTGAAGTTGAGCGGCCGGATGCCTTGCTGCCTACAATGGGTGGCCAGACGGCGTTGAACTGTGCTCTGGATCTTGAGCGTGAAGGTGTGCTGGAAAAATATAATGTTGAAATGGTGGGTGCCAATGCCGATACCATCGATAAAGCAGAAGACCGTGAGCGTTTCGATAAAGCCATGAAGGCTATTGGCCTTGAAACCCCGCGTTCAGCCATTGCTCACAGTATGGAAGAAGCTTTGCAGGTTCAGGATCAGCTTGGATTTCCTTGCATTATCCGACCTTCTTTCACCATGGGTGGAAGTGGTGGTGGTATCGCATACAACCGCGAAGAGTTTGTGGAAATCTGCGAGCGAGGCTTGGACCTTTCGCCTACAAATGAGCTGCTGATTGATGAATCTCTAATTGGCTGGAAAGAATATGAAATGGAAGTTGTGCGTGATAAAAATGACAACTGCATTATCATCTGTTCCATTGAAAATTTTGATGCCATGGGTGTGCATACGGGTGACTCCATCACTGTAGCGCCAGCTCAGACCCTGACAGATAAAGAATATCAGATCATGCGTAATGCTTCCCTGGCGGTACTGCGAGAAATCGGTGTTGAAACCGGTGGATCGAATGTACAGTTCGGCATGAACCCTAAAGACGGACGCATGGTCGTTATTGAAATGAATCCCCGGGTAAGCCGTTCTTCAGCCTTGGCTTCTAAAGCAACAGGTTTTCCGATTGCCAAAGTGGCCGCAAAACTGGCTATTGGCTATACCCTGGATGAGCTGCAAAATGATATTACGGGTGGCGCGACGCCTGCTTCGTTTGAGCCAGCGATTGATTACGTGGTCACCAAAATTCCTCGATTCACGTTCGAAAAATTTCCACAGGCTGATGCACACTTAACTACACAGATGAAATCTGTGGGTGAGGTCATGGCGATCGGCCGTACTTTCCAGGAATCCATGCAGAAAGCATTGCGCGGTCTGGAAGTGGATTCAGCCGGTTTTGAACCGCGCCTGGATTTAAGCAGTGAAGAGGCCAAAGCAACACTGGTTAAGGAATTGCGAAACCCTAGTTCCGACCGCATTTGGTTTATTGGTGATGCCTTCCGCTCGGGAATGAGCGTGGATGACATTTATAAATTAAGTGGCATCGATCCCTGGTTCCTGGTTCAGATTGAAGACATTATTGAAGAAGAGTGTGTGGTCTCCAATATGGCCATCGCGGATATGACCGAAGAGGCGGTTCGTCGCCTGAAACGCAAAGGTTTTTCCGATAAGCGCCTGGCAACCTTGCTGAATATCTCCGAGCAGGAGTTCAGAAACCTGCGTCATGGTTTTAATGTTCGTCCTGTTTATAAGCGTGTTGATACCTGTGCTGCTGAGTTTGCATCGTCTACCGCATATATGTATTCAACGTATGAAGAAGAATGTGAAGCGAACGTAAGCGATAAAGAAAAAATTATCGTTATCGGTGGCGGGCCAAACCGAATAGGCCAGGGTATCGAATTTGATTATTGTTGCGTACATGCAGCGTTGGCGATGCGTGAAGATGGTTTTGAAACCATCATGATTAACTGTAACCCTGAAACGGTTTCAACCGATTACGACACCTCAGACCGATTGTATTTTGAATCAATTACCTTGGAAGATGTGCTTGAAATCGTTCAGCTGGAAAAACCCAAAGGTGTGATCGTGCATTATGGCGGGCAGACGCCACTTAAACTGGCTCGTGGTTTGGAAGCGGCCGGTGTGCCGATTATTGGAACCAGCCCGGATGCAATTGATAAAGCAGAAGATCGTGAACGCTTCCAGAAAATGATTCAGAAGCTCGGTTTACGTCAGCCTTCAAATGCAACAGTAAGAAGCCTCGAACATGGTATTGTTGAAGCAGAAAAGATTGGTTATCCATTAGTCGTTCGTCCTTCCTACGTACTGGGGGGGAGAGCCATGGAAATCGTTTATAGTGAAGCTGAACTGGTCAAATATATGAACAGCGCGGTGATCGTCTCTAACGACAGCCCCGTATTGCTGGACCATTTCTTGAATGCGGCGATTGAAGTAGATATCGATGCCGTATCCGATGGCAAGCAGGTCGTTATTGGTTCGATTATGCAGCATATTGAACAGGCAGGTGTACATTCCGGTGACTCGGCCTGTTCATTACCTCCCTACACGCTTAGTAAAGAAGTACAGGACGAAATGCGTGAGGCGGTGAGAAAAATGGCCATGGAGCTGGGTGTTGTCGGCTTGATGAACGTTCAGTTGGCTTACCAGGATGAGATGGTATACGTTATAGAAGTGAATCCGCGGGCATCGCGCACAGTGCCTTTTGTGTCCAAGGCAATTGGTCTTTCACTGGCCAAAGTGGCGGCGCGTTGTATGGCGGGTAAAACGCTTGAAGAATTAGGCTTTACTGAAGAAATTATTCCTGAGCATTTCAGTGTTAAGGAATCGGTATTTCCGTTTAATAAATTCCCGTCGGTAGATCCGATTCTCGGGCCTGAAATGAAATCAACCGGAGAGGTAATGGGAATTGGTGATAGCTTCGACGAAGCTTTTGCCAAAGCAGTGGTTGCCTCAGGGGGTGTTTTGCCTACCTCTGGTCGTGCTTTTTTAAGTGTGAGAGAAGTCGACAAACCGGGTATAGTGGAATTAGCTAAAAACCTGGTTGATTTGGGCTTTTCGCTGGTGGCAACGTCTGGTACTGCCAGAGCCTTAGAGGCAGCCGGTATTCAGGTTGATCATATTAATAAGGTAATGGAAGGTCGTCCGCATATTGTGGATGCCATTAAAAATGGCGAAATAGACCTGATTGTGAACACCACCGAAGGCCGTCGTGCGATTGCCGATTCTGCTCAAATAAGGCAGTCAGCATTGCAGAAGAAAATAGCATATAGCACGACTCTGGCAGGTGGCGATGCAACAGCCAGAGCGATTCGTTTCGGAGCCGAGAAAAAAGTACGACGCTTGCAGGATCTTCATCAATCTGCCTAAGATTGTTTATACGTTCTGAAGCTCTATTAAATAACGCGAATTATGCAGTTAAGCGCACTCTCAGGAGTGCGCTTTTTCTTGTGAAACATATATTGATAAGGAAGAACAATGAACAGAATTCCAATGACAGTGCATGGTGAAAAAGCACTCAGAGATGAATTGCATACCCTGAAAACAGTTAAAAGACCTCAAGTGATTGAGGCGATTGCGGATGCGAGAGAGCACGGCGACCTTAAAGAAAATGCAGAATATCACGCCGCCAGAGAGCAGCAGAGCTTTATTGAGGGGCGTATTCAGGAAATCGAGAGCAAGTTGTCCAATTCACAAGTTATCGATGTGCTTTCAATTCCACATACAGGTAAAGTGATTTTTGGCACTACCGTGTCGCTCATTAATCTGGATACTGATGAATCAGTGCGCTACCAAATAGTCGGTGATGATGAAGCGGATATAAAAGCGGGGAAGATTTCGGTTTCTTCGCCCATTGCGCGCGCGATCATCGGAAAAGAAGAAGGTGAAGTGGTTGGCGTAAAAGTGCCCGATGGTGTGATCGAATATGAGATTGAGGAAGTGTTTCATCTTTAATTGAGGCAAATTCCTGAAAAGGGCATGGCTGTTTCAGCCAGGCCCTTTTTTGTTTGTTGAGCTCACAGGACATTCCGGACTTGATTGTTTTTGTCTTCTATACTCTTTTGAGCTTTCTAGTTAATGGACTGTTGGTATTCACAATTAAAGGGCTTTGACCCCTTATGATTGACCCCTTATGATTTAGTCTCAGGCAATAAATGCATGCTTTCTTCGGCAAAGCCCATACCGACTTCGGCGTAGTAGTTAAAGGCAACATCCGCACCTAGTTTAATCAGTGTCTGACGCTCGTCTTCATAGCGCGCAATTGCAGCAATTCTGCCTTGATAATGTTGTTTTTTAAGCTGGTACAAAATATGTTGCATTTCCAGCACTGAAGGAATTGCCAGCATAACCAGCTTGATTTCATTTAGATTGATCTGTTCCCAGAACTCGATATCGTCCGCATCGCCCCATGTTACCTGAAGGCCTCTTTCTTTGAATTGCTGTGCTCGTTGTTGATCAACCTCGATACCCCATACCTCATTAGGATAATGCTTGATCAATTCAGCATAGGCACCCGAACCCACACGGCCCATACCAACAATAACAATCGATGCACCATTAACGGTTTCGTAGGGCTTGCGTAAAGAGGCTTTATCACGCTGGTAACGGGTAAAGAGTTGCTTGTTCGAGGAATAGATGGCATGCGCCGATTTATAGATCAGGGTGGTAAATACAAAAGAAAACGATATAGCCAGGGCAATAATGACCAGCCACTCCTGGTCCAGCCAGTTTTGCTGAACACTCAGGCTGGCAACGATCAAGCCGAATTCACTGTAGTTGGCTAACAGTAAGGCAGACAAAAAACTGGTTCTGGCACGAATATTCAGTAAGATAAATATTCCGAAAAATAATAGAAATTTAACAGGGAGGACCAGTGCAAATAAACTGGCTACCATTAACATATCCAGAGTGGGTAGCGCGGTAAATCCGATAGATAAAAAGAAACCAATTAAAAACAGGTCTTTGAAGCTCATCAAGGATTTATACATTTCATTTGCCTTGGGTAAGCCTGCTATCAACATACCGATCACGAGCGCACCAAGGTCACATTTGAGTTTAACTAACTCAAAGAGTTCGACCCCACCGAATGCCAATAGAAAACCGAGCAGGGGGAGTAATTCTCCGTGACCGCTGCTCTCTG
>JBFHPN010000044.1:0-9280 GCA_041592735.1 Oleiphilaceae bacterium
GTTAAACCTGGCTCTGGATCTCCCCCCGTTATATAGGGTATGAGCGCTTTTTTACCTAATGATTCCAGACTCGTTAAAACGTGCTTGATGCGACTCATTCTAAACCTCTATTCCATCTAACGTAGCAATCGTGTGGATGTCTTTGTCGCCACGACCTGATAAGTTAATAATCATAATTTTATCTGAAGACATCGTCGCAGCTTTCTTAATTCCATAAGCAATCGCATGACTGGACTCCAGTGCTGGCATAATACCTTCTACCAGCGTTAACCGACGAAAAGCCGCCAGTGCTTCGTCATCGGTCACCGAAACATAATTGGCGCGTTTCATATCTTTTAACCAGGAATGTTCCGGCCCTACGCCCGGATAATCCAAACCAGCGGAAATAGAATGCGTCCCCATGATCTGGCCATTTTCATCAGACATCAGGTAAGTGCGATTACCGTGCAGCACGCCAGGTGTGCCAGCCGATAAAGGCGCGGCATGCTGGCCGGTTTCAATACCATGGCCTCCCGCTTCAACACCATACATCTCTACATCATGATCACAAATAAAAGGATAAAACAAACCAATGGCATTCGATCCACCCCCAACGCATGCGACCAAGGCGTCAGGTAAGCGGCCTTCTTTCTCGAGGCATTGCGCTTTTGCCTCACGCCCAATAATAGATTGAAAATCACGTACCAGCATTGGATAAGGATGAGGTCCAGCCACCGTGCCAATGATATAAAAGGTATTATCGACATTGGTGACCCAGTCTCTAAGCGCTTCATTCATGGCATCTTTTAGCGTTCGTGTACCACTGGTGACCGCCTCAACTTCAGCACCTAAAAGCTTCATTCGGTAGACGTTCAAGGCCTGACGGCGTACATCATCGATTCCCATAAATACTTTACACTCGAGTCCGAGCCGGGCTGCCACCGTTGCCGAAGCAACTCCATGCTGCCCTGCCCCGGTTTCCGCGATCACTCTGGGTTTACCCAGATATTTAGCAAGCAAGGCTTGACCAATGGTGTTATTCACCTTATGTGCACCTGTATGATTCAAGTCTTCACGCTTAAGATAAATGCGTGCACCACCCACTTCTCTGGTTAGTCTTTCAGCAAAGTATAAGGGTGAGGGCCGTCCAACATAATCGGCCATATCTTTGTCAAATTCCTTTCGAAATTCAGGATCATCTTTAAGTGATAAATACTGTTTTTCCAGATCATCCAAAGAGGACATTAAGGTTTCAGAAACAAAACGCCCACCATAAGGGCCAAAGTGACCTTTGTTATCAGGTAACTGACTGAGTAATTCTTCTGTAATTAGTCTATTTGCTGGCACGCAACACCTCGTTTATAAATTGTGATACTAACTGGTGGTTTTTCTTACCCTTGACTTCTTCAACGCCACCGCTGACATCTACAGCATACGGTCGTACCGTCTGAATTGCCCGATAAATAGTTTGCACAGTTAAGCCCCCCGCTAGTATCAGCGGTTTAACTCTTTCTGTCGGTAATAGCGACCAGTCGAAGCGCTCGCCTGTTCCTCCAGGCACACCTTCTTTATAGGCATCGACTAATAACGCTTGTGCCGAGGGGTATGCTTTTTCTGCTTGTTGCACATCATCGCTACCCTGAATCCTGATCGCTTTAATATAGGGTTTTCCAAAATCAAGGCAATCACTTTCTGATTCATCCCCATGAAATTGCAGCAAATCAAGCGCAAGTGTACGACATGCCGCCTCGACATCTTCTCGTTGTGCATTGACAAACAAACCGACACGCGTAACAAAGGGAGGCAATTGTCTGCTTATCGACTCCGCTTGAGCAAGTGATACATGGCGAGGACTAGGGGGATAAAAAACGAAACCCAGTGCATCGGCGCCGGCTTCAATTGCCTGCATGGCATCTTCAATATTCGTTATACCGCAAATTTTAGTTCTGACTCGCACCCTATCCATTCCAAATGTGAATATCTTGAATAATTATTTTATTTGCACAAGGCTGGGCA
The DNA here is from genome assembly GCA_041592735.1 of Oleiphilaceae bacterium. Taxonomy (GTDB): domain Bacteria; phylum Pseudomonadota; class Gammaproteobacteria; order Pseudomonadales; family Oleiphilaceae; genus PZPK01. Next base: position 1,996 of record JBFHPN010000044.1, read on the forward strand.
TTATAACGATAAGCAGGTTCTGACTAAAGCTTTTAACCAAGCGCAGAGCAAACTAATTCCACACAGACCTCGTGTTATATCGATAGATAGCACAGCATCAGGACTTAACTCACCAGGCTGCTGTTTGCAGGATCTATCAGACAGCTATGATTTCAATCTTTTTGTCGCCGAGGCTCGAGATAAGCAATATTCCACAGATCCTCTGGCAAAACGCTTTCTTCATGCTGATGCGCAGCAAGCAAACCATGAATAATAGAAGGCGCTCCTTGGGAGCGCGGGATATTAAATGCTTCAGGATAATCAACATGAGTCAGAAACAGGCCATAAGGTGGCGCTGTGACCGCAGCCTTGGTTCTGTCCCTGGCGGCTAGTACTTGCGCACACCACCCGACAGGCTCTCGCCCCATACCAATATTCATCAATACGCCAGCAATATTACGTACCATATGATGCAAAAAGGCATTCCCTTTAATATCTATGATAATAATGTGCCCATAGCGTTTAACATTGACAAATTCAATAAAACGAAAAGGAGTTTTTGATTGGCAACCAACAGCACGGAAAGAAGTGAAATCATGCTCACCCACAAGACATTGCGCTGCTTCATGCATTTTTTCTGCATCAAGAGGATGATGACACCAGGATAACTCACTCGAAAAGTGCGCTGGTCTGATTGGATGATTGTAAATGACATAATGATAGCGCCGGCTAAGCGCCGAAAACCGCGCATGAAATTCTTGCGCGACATAACCGGCCCAGGAAACGCTAATGTCTTTTGGTAAATGGGTATTACAGCCGAATACCCATGCCCTCATATCACGCTTCGCAGTGGTATCGAAATGCACAACCTGAAAGGCCCCATGAACAGACTTATCGGTCCTGCCTGCGCAGACCACTTCTATAGGCTCATTAGCCACTGCAGAGAGTGCTTTTTCGAGCTGTGTCTGAACAGTGGGTAAATTGCTTTTCTGGGATTGCCAACCAAAATACTGATTACCATTATAGGAAAGGCATAATGCAACACGGCCAGTGGACTTGGTCTCACTGGCCGGCATCTGATTGCTGTCAAACTCTGACATGATACAACTGAAACTCTCTAGCGACTGTTAAGGGACAGCCGCTTACTTTAATCAATCGAGAGAGGCGAGTAAATCCTTTGCCTCGGCTTGTTGTGCTTCTGAGCCTTCTTTCGTGACTTCCTGAAGGATATCCTTAGCACCTTCAATATCTCCCATATCAATATAGGCTCTTGCAAGATCGAGTTTGGTAGACGCTTCATCAGCACCATTGAGGAAATCAAAATCATCGTCATCATCCAGATTATCTTCCAGACTTACATCAGATTCACCCTCAAACTCCTGAATCGCTTCTTCAAGAATATCATCGCTTACGACAAGCTCTTCGGCTTTTTCAGGTGCAGCGCTTGACGAACCAGACAAATCAATTTCTGTTTCTTGTTCAAGCTCAGCATTTAGATCAAGATCTTCTAAGTCTACATCCAGAATCGAATCATCGAAGTCTTCGCTTTCTACATCAGCGGCAACATCTTCTAACTCATGTAAATCCTCTTCAATATCTATCTGATCCTCAAGCAAATCCGACTCAAGCGCTTCTGCTTCCAGATCACCGACATCAAGGCTATCAAGATCAAGTTCCGAGGTCAGATCAATCTCTTCTTCTGCTTCATCAAGCGAAACTGAATCAAAATCAAATGACTTAAGGTCATTTTCAATGGCTTCTTCTTCGCTTTCAATTTTGGTTTCCTGATGTTTTTGTTCTGCTTCGAGGGAGGCTTCCTCGCGATCCAGGCTTAATTCTGCTTCTTTGGTTTCGAGTGCAACCAGCTCTTCATCCAGCATTTCTTCACGAATTTTATCTGCATTGAGCAGCGCTGCATCATCCTGAATGGCTTCCAATTCACTGTACTGACGTTCGAATGCCTGTCTGTCACCTATATCTTTATAAACGCTTAAAAGTTTGAGGCGATAATCGGTGCGAACGGGGTCATTTGAAATTGCCTTCTCAAGAATATTTGCGGCTTGGTCCAGGCGGCCATAGCTAATATAAGCATTGGCTTCAGCAATGACATCCTGAGAGTCATCATGACCCTCACTGTAATCTGCATCGACATCTTTGCTATCTTGCTCATCATCAAGCTCATCGAACGCAGTTAAACCTTCAGTAAGATTTTCGTTAGAATCAGAGGCATACTCATCATCTGAACTACCTTCATAGAGCGCATTGATGGATTGAAACTCTTGTTCTTTCTGCGCATTGTGACGTGAAACCAACCACAAAATGAATACCTGAACCAGAACGATAAGCAAGGAAATAGCCAGATAAACCGGGTTATTGACGATCTTCTCAATAAAGTTTTCGTTCGCTACTTTATTTTTACTTGAGATAACCGGTTCATCCTGGATGACAGAGCCAGTCTGCGCTGTAACAGGAGCAATTGCAGGATCGACCGGGGTTTCTGGCTGACCAGTGTCTGACTGTTGAACCGGATCACCCGTCACAGCCGTCTCTGTAGCATCGGCAGTCGCACCATCAACCTCAGCAGCACTTTCAACCTCAGCAGGCGCGGTTTCCACCATAGCCTGTTCAACGCTGACTGCTTCCTGAGCTTGGCCCCCTGTAGTAGCAGACTGCACCGTTGTTTGTTCAGCCAAGGCTTGCAGTTTTGCCTGCTCAGACTCTCTCATTTGTGTCTGAATAGCGGCAAGTTGATCATTTTTGAGGGTTAACAAGCGCTGAAGCGTCGCTAGCTGCTCTTCAAGGTCGCCCACTTTACTGGTGAGTTCTTTATTTTCGATACTGGCCTTGTCTAATTTTTCAAGTGTAACAGCCAGTGACGTATCATTTCCTGATTGGCCAGACTGGCCAGAATTAGCACTATTGGACGTACCACTCTGCCCTTCGTCAGCAACAACTAATTTAAGCTCGTCTGCAGCGGTCGCTGACGGAGCAGGCTTTTTTCTCTGTACTTCAGCCTGCGCTTTCGATCCTTGAACAATAGAGGGGCTTCTTTTACCCAAGTGAGCTTCATTTTGCGATATCACCAACTGAATGGCCTGATACTGATCCAACTGCTTAATTTCATCAAGTGAAGGTAATCTCAATACCTGGCCGGCTTTCATTTTATTGATATTGTTGTCGATAAATGCATCCGGGTTAAGATTCTGTATAGCCAGCATCACTTGCTGAGGGCTGACAGAACGATTGGGACGCGCTTTCAGGGCAATTTCCCATAAAGTATCAGTAGCTGTGGTCGGCCCGTAAGTTCCAGAAGTTACTTTCTCGCCAGATTCGAGTATTGAACGTTTTTGAACACCTGCATTATTGGTAATTTTAAGTACATCGCCTGATGTACTGTATGTGCTTGCTGCAGGCGCAGCCTTAACAGGGGTCGTTTCTGTAAATAAGGGCGGATCTATGAGGAGCGCATATTCACGCAACAAACGGCCACTTGGCCAGATCAATTCCACCAGGAAGTTTAAGAAAGGCTCTCTCACCGGTTTTTTACTGGTTAAGACGATAAATGCCTTACCTTGTGAATTGGTTTTTACTTCAAATCTCAGATCAGACAAAAAGTAAACCCTGTCAACATTCGCTTTCTGAAATTCTTCTCTTGTTGCCAAACCAGGCAATATTTCATTGATGGATAAACCCGCTGTGTTAACCAATTCAATTTCTGCGTTCAAGGGCTGATTGAGCGCCGATTTCACGGTTGCTTCTCCCAGGCCAAGCGCATGAACAAACCCAGCAAAACACATACCGAGTAGTGATAGAGCAATGGCTAGCTTGCGTATCATCACTTATTATCCTTTATTTTATTAATCGTTTATTTGGAATAAGGCTTCTGGTTCAATTAAGGTGTTTAGCAGACAAAATCTGTTTAAAACTCAATTTTCATATGAAGAAACCGCCACACATGGTTGCTTTTATTGAAAAAATCAAACCAGCAACCCAGTTCAAAGTATTGTTTATAGTCTGTAATTTATCAACCAAACTTTGTGTATAGATTTGTTAAATCATCAATCCTTGCTTTTTTTTATTATTTTGCACTGCCGCTTCATTAAGAATGGCTGCAAACTACCCCTTATCGGGCTCAAGGCTCTACTAAAAAAAGCCTGAACCAAAGCGATTGTCCATTATTGCTTTCTGAATGAAACGGCCCGACCATATGAAAATGAATATTCGAAGACTGCAGATCTATAAGGCTTGCTAACTGCTCCGAGATAAGCGTATATTTTTCTACCGCTTGTTTTTCCAGAGCATTAAACGCTACGACCTCATCTGCCCGCTTATCCGCCTCACCTTTAACCACCGCAGAATGTGTGTAAGCAACCAGATAAAGCTTCAACTGCGGCTTACTTTTTAAACGCTCTTTAAGTGTTTCCGCCACAGAAACCGGCAACAGATTCTCACTATTTAAACGATAACCGTTATGCCATGTATTTGCCGTTTTTTCTTCACGAACCAGTTTCAAATAAACAAAATTCTGTCTGAGCGCATTGGTCACCAGATAAACGCCCACCCAATATCGCTGACCCGCTTTATCAAGATAACCTGCTAGATAGTATTGATCACTGTCGCGCGCCAGAACTCGCCGTTCATCGAGTATCTCATTCGCCCAGTAACTGTTTACACCACATGCTCTTTTTTCGCAAACAAACTCAACGCTGCCCTGAGCAGATAACAGCGACTGATAGTTTTTGAAAACCTCTGTCAAATTTTCGCTCTTACTAAGCTGCATAACCCAGACTTTTCTATCACCATTTATGCGTTTGTCCTTCTCGATGACCAGGGTGTTATTAATCCTCATGGGAGCGCTCAGCAAAATTTGATGATCACCCGTGCGCGCGGATTGAGAGACCTCGACATTCGCACTCGATAATATGAACTCGTCCTCTACGCCTTTAAAGGCAAATGCATGCACAGAAAATAAGAGCAAACCTGCACAGAACGTTATGATGCGCAGAAAATTAAAGCTGGATAAATCCATTAATATACCTCGCCGTGCTTTCAATATCCCCATCCATATGAAAATGGTGACCTCCCTGTACTTGATAATGTTCAATATGTTTAAAATAGCTCATCCTTTGGCCAAGGCCTTTATTACCCGAAAAATAACCCTCGGTACCGGTAATTAAGCGTACCGGACATTCGATACCAGAAAATATCACCTCAACCTGAGCCTCACTTAATCTTAAAAACGAAGGTTTAAGCAATTTTGGATCACTGCGCCAGGAGATACCACCCGGTACTTCGATAGTTCCCCGAGACACCAAACATTCTGCAGCTTCACGAGACAGCTTCCCAATACCCGCCATTCTCGCCCTGACCGCCACATCTTTAGAGGGAAAGACACTTACCCTGGAATTAATCTTCATGGCTTTAGCCACTGCATTTCTTAGTTGCGGTAAAACAGCAGTAATTTCATCCGTTAAAGGGCCAAGACTATCCAGCAAGATTAACTGCTCCACCCTTTCAGGAATGGTGGCCGCAATAAAGGCGCCGATAATCCCGCCAAGCGAATGCCCAAGTAAAGTTACTTTTTGGTTATTGATTCCTTCACACGCATCAAGCAGCGCCATAACGTCGAGGATATTTTCCATCAGCGGATAGGTGCTCGTCGCAGGGCGATGTTCAGACAAACCATGCCCCGGTAAATCCATTGCATAAAAAGGTCTGTTAATTGCCAGGTGTTTACTGAGCGGCTCGAATGAGGCTGCATTATCCAGCCACCCATGCAGAGCAATAACAGGATAACCTTCCGTCACATTGTTCTTGAGACCGGCGATTTTTAATCGTTCAGTTTGTATTTCAAAAGGTTCTAGTTGCATCACAGCCCATTAGACGTTTGGCAAGAATAAACGTTTGAAATTCTCACTGGTTTGGTGAGCGATTTGTTCAACCGCCTCCCCTCTTAGTTCAGCAAGAAATCTGGCTACTTCGGGTACGTATTTTGGCTCATTTGATTTACCTCTGAATGGCACAGGCGCCAAATAAGGGGAATCAGTTTCAATGAGTATCCGATCCAGTGGCAGCGCCTTGGCTACCGCTTGCAGTTCGGTTGCATTTTTAAAGGTGACAATCCCTGAAAAGGATATATAAAAATTTTCATCGATGGCTTTTTTTGCCATATCGAGATCTTCTGTAAAACAATGCAGAACACCCGCCACTTCAGGGTCTGAAAATTGGCGTATAGATCGCAACGTATCTTCTTTAGCATCACGTGTATGCACGATAACCGGTTTTCGGGTTATTTTGGCTGCCTCCAGGTGATTTTTGAAGCGCTCCAATTGTTGCTCTTTATGCGCCTGCCCATAGTAATAATCCAGGCCAGTTTCACCGATGGCAATCACTTTGTCACGCGCTGCAAGATCAACCAGCCTGGAAATAGTAGGCTCTTCACAATCAATTGAACCAGGATGAACACCCACTGAGGCGTATACATCGGGATGAGAATGCGCAATGCTAAGCACGCTATCAATATGCTCCAGATCAATAGCAACGCATAGCATCAGATCAACTTGATTTTGTTTCGCTGCTGCCAGCGCTTTGGATAAGTCTCCTTGGTATGGCTCCAGCTTAAGCCTATCCAAATGACAATGGGAATCTATAAACATGTAGCGTCAGACCTCTGTATACGAGGTCACATAGTATGCGTTGGACGATCAGAACTCAATGAACCGGCGAGATAGGTTTCAATTTTATGCTTTGCCGCCGGGTCATCATCATTAAACTGTACCCCGATACCGGCTGCCCGATTACCTTGGGCACCCTTAGGCGTCACCCAGATAACCTTGCCTGCTACCGGTATTTTTTCCGGCTCATCCATCAGGTTTAACAAGAGGAAAACCTCATCACCCAGAGGATAGTTTTTAGCAGTAGGAATAAACAGCCCCCCATTTTTGATAAAAGGCATATAGGCTGCGTAAAGCACTGCTTTATCTTTGATGGTCAGGGTTAATATTCCGCTTCTTGCGCCGAATCCTGCAGACATAAATCTCTCTTAAAATATTTTACGATGTATCCGAATGATTTTTTTAGGTATTTAACTATTTTTGTAAGTATAGGACAGCAAAATATTTTTGCTCAGGCTTTTTAGCCACTCAGCCTCTTATCGGGTTGAAAATACCTGCCCTGACTTACTGCTTTTTACGCATAAGCGCTTGCCATCGATGCAATAACATTTCAAATAGTAATACTTTGTTTGGATTAGAGGAACCCAGTAATAAGCGGTATTGCTGAAGACAAAGCCCGTATAATTCAAATA
>JBFHPN010000045.1:0-9276 GCA_041592735.1 Oleiphilaceae bacterium
GCTTTGGGCTAGCGTGTATATCAGATGTTGCGCTTACGTTAAAGACCGCTAAATTCGGGCTACCCGAGACCGGCCTTGGCATTCCGCCTGCACAAATTGCCCCTTTTGTAGTGGCACGTATCGGGCTGACACAAGCAAGGCGATTAGCCCTGCTGGGCGCACGTTTTGATGGTGCTGAGGCGCAGCGACTCGGGCTTGTGCATGAGTGTCATGAGGATACCGGATCATTAGATAACGCACTCACGAAGGTACTCGCTCAAATCAAACACTGTGCACCCCAGGCTAATAAAGTAACCAAGTCGTTGATGCTCTCGGTAGGCAATGAACCTCTTGAAAGTTTGCTTGATAAGGCTGCCCAGGATTTTTCTGAGGCGGTTCAAGGCGCAGAAGGTCAGGAAGGCACAATGGCCTTTATTCAGAAACGACCACCTTCCTGGGCTACCTAGCTAGTGCCAGGTTAAATAGAAAGATTCAGCCATATAGCATGTATAACAAAAATTACTGATCGGGATATCAATATGTTTGACAAAATTTTAATCGCCAACCGAGGCGAAATTGCGCTTAGAGTCATGCGTACCGCTAAATCACTCGGCTATCAGACCGTAGCCATTTTTAGTGAAGCAGACCGCCATGCCGCACATGTTGCTTTCGCAGACGAAGCGGTTTTGCTTGGCCCTGCAGCCGTTGGCGATTCTTACCTGAATGCTGAGAAAGTACTGAATGCAGCAAAAATTACCGGCGCACAGGCAGTGCACCCCGGCTACGGTTTTTTATCCGAAAATTGTGACTTTGCCAATGCATGTGAACAAGCGGGGATTGAGTTTATCGGCCCGCCCTCACCCGCCATTCAATTAATGGGCAGTAAGCGCCTTTCCAAGTTGGCCATGATAGAAGCCGGGGTTCCGTGTATTCCTGGTTATGAGGGCGCGGATCAGTCCCTTGAAACACTGGTCGCTCAAGCAAATAAAATAGGCTTCCCGCTGATGGTAAAAGCCTCGGCGGGTGGCGGTGGACGAGGCATGCGCCTGGTGCATGAAGCCTCTGAACTGGAAGCGCAAATAAAGACAGCACGATCCGAAGCAGAAAATGCCTTTGGCAGTGGTGAATTGATACTAGAAAAAGCTGTTATCCAACCGCGACATATTGAAATTCAGGTTTTTGCAGATAAACATGGCAATGCCGTCTATTTGGGTGAACGAGACTGTTCAATTCAACGCCGCCATCAGAAAGTAGTAGAAGAAGCCCCCTCCCCATTTGTTGATCAGGCGCTTCGTGAAAAAATGGGAACCGCAGCAGTCAAGGCAGCCAAAGCTTGCAATTATGTCGGGGCAGGAACCGTTGAGTTTTTGGTAGATGCCAACAAGAATTTTTATTTCCTGGAAATGAATACCCGTCTGCAAGTCGAGCATCCTGTGACGGAGCTGGTGACTGGTACAGACCTGGTCGCCTGGCAGATTCGCACGGCGGCTGGAGAAACCCTGCCCATGACGCAGGATCAACTATCAATTCAAGGGCATGCCATTGAAGTGCGTTTATATGCAGAGGATCCAGGCCAGCAATTTATGCCACAAACAGGCCAGGTCTATCGTTGGCAGCCGGCAACAGGTGAAGGGATTCGAATAGATGGCGCCTTGCTTGAAGGTGATCATTTAAAACAAGCGGTGTCACCGTATTATGACTCCATGCTTGCTAAAATTATTGCATACGGCAGTAACCGTGAAGAAGCCAGAAGACGCTTAAAGCAAGCGGTTGAAAGAACCACCTTGTTCGGCGTCAACATTAACAGTGAATTTCTGGGAGAAGTGCTTAAACACCCCAGCTTCATTCAAGGTAAGGCCACCACAGCATTTATTGCCGAAGATTTTGGTGACAACCCGACCTTAAAACCTTCCAAGGCGACGCTTCTGGAAAAAGCATTGGCGTGTATAGTCAGCTATAAGTGTTCAGGAAAATCCAATCCGCACCCCTCATCTACCAACCCCTCTCTCAATCAGGCATTATCTGGGTGGAGTAATAGTGGTCATGCACCCTGGCCCTATAAATTAAAGCATGAAGATCATGTGTTCAGTTTGCACCTCAAGCAAAAACAGGGTCGTGAGAATCAAGATAATTTTACGCTAACAGAGAAGGATCAAACCATTACTCTTGAAGAGGTCAGAATCGACGACACCCATGTCTATTTCGCCACAGATGGTGTCTATAGACGTTGCGAATATCAAAGTGTCGGCAAAACCATTTTCTTGAAATACCTTGGCGCATACAGTCGCTTTGAAGATGTCACGCATTTATCCGCCACCGCCAAGGAAACAAGCGGAAGCGGGCAGATTACGGCCAGCATGGATGGCGCCATTATCGACGTCTTTGTTGAAGTAGGTACCGTGGTTAAAAAAGGCCAGGCACTTGTTATTCTGGAAGCAATGAAAATGGAGCATCCGCTTAAATCAGATATTGACGGCATCGTGGAAACCGTCAACGTGAAGCAAGGTGACCAAGTCAAACTCAGGCAATTACTCATTCAGGTAAAGGCTGAAACAAGCACACAGGATGATACTGATGCTGAATAATAAAACTATTGTAATTACAGGCGCCAGCCGCGGAATTGGAAGAGAAATGGCCTTAAAATTTGCACAGGCGGGTGCGAATGTCGTCGTGGCAGCCAAATCGATTGAGCCCCACCCCAAGCTGCCCGGCACCATTTTTAGTGTCGCCGAGGAAGTGAATAATGCGGGCGGTAAAAGCCTGGCTGTTCAGCTCGATGTGCGAAGTGATGAAAGTATTGCACAACTTATTGAGCAAACTGTCGAACACTTTGGTGGTATTGATGTGCTTATCAATAATGCCGGGGCAATCAAACTGGCAGGGGTGGCATCGTTGCCTTTGAAACGTTTCGATTTAATGCATCAGATCAATACCCGAGCTGTGTTGGCCTGCAGCCAGGCAGCACTACCTTGGCTTAAAAAAGCAGATAACCCACACATCCTTAATTTATCTCCTCCCCTAAACCTCAATCCGAAATGGTTTAGTCAATATGGCCCCTACACGCTCACAAAATATGGGATGTCGATGTTAACGATCTCCATGGCTGAGGAATTCAAACATGTTGGTATTGCTGTGAACTCGCTTTGGCCACAAACAGTGATTGCTACAGCGGCGGTAGAGTTCGAAGGCGGTGGTCAAAGTACACTGCGCAGAGCGCGTGTTCCGGCAATTATGGCTGATGCCGCCTATGAAATAATCACAACGCAGAACTTAGCACTCAGTGGACAGCATTTGATAGATGAACAACTATTAACCTCAAAAGGTAATAGCGATTTTGAAAAATATCGTTATGATGTTACGAGTACTCAACCTTTAATGAATGATTTATTCATCGATTAACGGAAGATTTTTTTGAATTGACGACTTATTCTCCGCCACTTATCAGGATTAATTCTTTAATACCGCGTTTATGAGCAAAAATAACAATAATTGTACTATTGATGAAACTCCCAAAATGCAGGAAGCAAAGAGCTTTCTGGAGCTTTTTTATTTGCGAGAGGAATTTCACCCAGACAAAGTTTTTTTAAGACAGGCGCAAGCTGCACAGTGGCAAACGTTCACCTGGCGAGATGTCGGCATACAGGCACGAAAGGTTCTTACTGTCTTACAAGACCTGGGGCTGGAGAAAGGCGATCATGTCGGAATCATTTCGAAAAACTGTGCGCAATGGATTATTGCAGATTTAGCCATCTTAATGGGTGGCTTTGTGTCCGTGCCCTTCTATCCAACGCTGAGCGCAGATGAGCTTCAACATGTGATCGGTTTAAGTGATATCAAAGCACTGTTTGTCGGTAAATTGGAAAAATGGGATGAGCAGAAAAATGCCGTACCGGAAGACCTTCCCTGTCTTGCATTCCCTCATTACCCGGGAAATAGTGAGGTCGATTGTCAGATTCAATGGCAGCGCATTTTAGATGACTTTGCCCCGGCAAAAACGGTTTATAAGCCGAAACGCAAAGACCTGTTCACGATCATTTATACATCAGGAACCACGGGCACGCCAAAAGGTGTAATGCTCAATTATGAATGTATTAATCAGGTACTTGCGCATGAGCGAGCCTCTCCCGCCTATGGCATTTACCAAGGCGCGGCGGAGCGTATTTTATCGTATTTACCTTTGAACCACATTGCAGAACGCGTCGTCTCTGAAGTTTCCGGTATCGTTGCGGGTTCAGAGATATCTTTCAGCGAATCCATCGATCGTTTCGCCGCCAACCTGCAAGATGTTCAACCTACACTTTTTTTTGCAGTCCCCAGAATCTGGGTCAAAATCCAGCAAGGTATATTGTCTAAATTAAATCAGCACAAACTAAGGCTTCTTTTAAACTTGCCCTTTCTCAACCAGTTTTTAAAGAACAAGATCAAACAGGGTATCGGTTTAAATAAAGTGCGTGTCGCCATCTCAGGTGCTGCCCCGGTTTCTGCCGAATTGCTTGACTGGTTTAAAAAGCTTGATATTACGATTCAGGAAGTTTATGGCGCAACAGAGCTTTGTGGTGGTGTAACCTTTAATCCAAAAGATGACATTAAAACGGGTACAGTCGGAAAGCCCTTACCGGGCACCGATATAAAAATTGACCCTGAAACAGATGAGGTGCTTGTTTACGCTCCCTGGCTGATGCTGGGTTACTATAAAGCCCCAGACAAAACCGCAGAGGTATTTAAAGGAAAGTATTACCGTACTGGTGATACCGGGAGATTTGATGAATCCGGCCATTTAATTATTACCGGACGCTGTAAAGACACCTTTAAAACAGCTAAAGGAAAATTTGTCGTACCGGTACCGATAGAACATCACTTTTCAAATAATCCATTTATTGAGCAAATAATGGTAACCGGTATAGGGCTCGTTCAGCCTATAGGTTTAATCTCACTGAACACTCAGATCGAAGCCACCGAAAAGGATATCGAACACGCCTTATTAAAGACGCTAAAACAAGTGAATGCACTGACTGATAAACATGAACAGATCAAGCAGCTTGTAGTCTTCAAAGAGCCATGGACGGAAGAAAGCGGTTTTTTCACGCCCACAATGAAGCTGAAACGCCATGTAGTCGATGCCACCTACAAAGACGCTTATTTCAAATGGGAATCTAAGCGTAAAGAAATCATCTGGGTAAAGTAAAATGCCCCAGGATGGCGGGGTGATCTGAATAGGTCTTTAAATCCAGCATTTCCTGGTGGAGACAGGACACCCCGCGATAAAGAATATGATCGATCAAACGCTTCCATCTTTTCAAAGTCTGCTCCTGGCCCGGCTGTTTAAAATTGTCGCAGTCACGATAAGAGCTCAGCGGCGCATCAATGAGTTTTTTTAAGGTCGGTGAGTCGATTTGATCATTAAAGTCACCCAGAACAAGTAACTTATTAGTATCATTTGCAAAAGCATCGATCGCTTGACGCAACGCAACGGCCTGCTTCTGTCGATTCTCTGCTTTATGCTGATTTTCATTGCGTTTTGAAAGAAAATGCGCCGTGATTACCCCGACTATTTCCTTTCCGTTTGCGCTGTTCACCCAGAATTGCGCACCTACAACCTTGGTTAATTTTTTTGGTTTATCGAAAGCCTGGAGTTTGCCCGCTGGAAAATTAAAATGCGTGAGACTGCCCTCAACAAATTCTAAACGCGACAAAAGCGCCACATCCTGACCTGTTGCCGTATCCAAACCCTGCTTGAAGTAAGCGCGCCAGCCCGGGCCAATTTGCGCAGCGAGTTCTATGGCAACACGTTCATTTTCGATTTCACTGATAGCAAGAATATCTGTGTCTGTCTGTCTTACCAGTTGCGCATAAAACGTTATTTCATCCTGATAATCCTTGGGGGACATATCACGAATACTTTTGAGGGTGCCATCAACTTTATTATCAAATGGCGTCCACAACCATTCGGCGTTGAGTGTTAGCACACGCAGTTGGACCTCAGCCTGAACCAAACCGCTGGTATTAATCAAAAACAGAACGAGGAGTATTCGCCAGTTAGTCATATGCAGCTACAAAACACTTATCATGAGTAATTAATTCAGCGGTCTGACTCGAAAGCGACGCCCTTTCATTTTACCGTCATTAAAAAGTTTCAAGGCCAGTTTCAGAACGCTTCGATCAACGGCCACAAATGCCGTCATCGGGTATACTGAAATTTTACCCACTTGCTGCGCTGTAATCTGCCCGGTACCCGTTAATGCCCCCAGTATATCTCCGGGGCGAAGTTTCTGCTTTTTACCGCCATCAATTTGTATACACACGTTTGCAGGTTTGAACACAGGCAACTTCAGATTTTCTTTAGCGGGTAATTCACTTGCCTGAATATCAAGCTGGCAAGTATCCGCTAACAGGCCAAGCTTATAGCGTTCCTTTTCCGAAAAGAAAGAAAAGGCATTACCTGTTTCACCCGCCCTGCCCGTACGACCTATACGATGAACGTGTACTTCAGGGTCTCTGGAGAGTTCAAAGTTGATAACCGCATCCAAGGCATCAATATCCAGCCCTCGCGCAGCAACATCGGTGGCGACTAAAACTGAAATAGCTTTACTGGCGAAACAAGTCAGAATCAAATCGCGCTCTTTTTGCTCTAAATCCCCATGCAGGGCCTGAACAGAAAATCCCTTTGCGGCGATTGCCAAGGCAACACTTTGTGTCGTTGCCTTGGTGTTACAAAATACCACGGTGGATACGGGCTGATGCACTTTGAGCAATAACTCCACTGCATCGAGGCGCGCCTGTTCTCCTTCAATAGGGTAGAAAAACTGACGAATGCTAGAGGGTGAATGCGTTTCTTTTACCTGCACCCGCACTGGCTGATGAAGATACTGCTGTGCGATCTTTTCAATTTCCTTGGGAAAGGTTGCGCTAAAAAGAAGGGTTTGCCTTTTTTCAGGCATGGCAATACATATTTTTTCCAGTACATCTTGAAATCCCATTTCCAGCATACGATCTGCTTCATCCAAAACAAAGGTTTGAACGTGATTTAACGACAAACTACCTTTGCGCAGATGCTCCTCAATCCGCCCCGGGGTGCCTACAACAATATGAGCACCATGCTCCAAAGAACCTAACTGAGGCCCAAATGGCTTCCCACCGCATAGCGTCAGCACTTTGATATTGTGAATGGACCTTGCCAGGCGACGAATTTCATTCGCCACCTGATCCGCTAATTCTCTCGTCGGACAAAGCACCAATGATTGTATTCTGAACCTTTCTACTTCAAGACGCTCCAGCAGGCCTAAGGAAAAAGCTGCTGTCTTGCCTGAGCCTGTTTTTGCCTGGGCGATCACATCATTACCTGACAAAATTATCGGTAAACTTTCAGCCTGAATGGGCGTCATGGACAGGTAATCAAGGCTTTTTAAGTTTTCTACTAAGGCGCTGGATAAGCCTAGCGTCGAAAAATCTAAAGAAGCCGACGTACTTGATATCACATCTTTCAAAATAAGATCCTTGTTAAACCCTATCAGGGCTTTAAATAATAATGCAGATTAATCTGCATTTAATGCGTGTAAATAGTAGTCCCAGTCGAAGCTCTCACCTGGATCTGTTTTTCTGTCTGGTGCAATGGTGCAATGTCCAACAATTCGTTCCCTGGCTATTGCAGGATAGGCCTCTTGAATAACATTGGTGAGCGCAATCAAGGTAGCATACTGTTCATCTGTATAAGGCAGAACATCATTCCCTTCAAGTTCGATACCAATAGAAAAATCATTACAATTCGTTTCGCCACAGAAGGATGATATGCCGGCATGCCAGGCACGATCTTCACACGATACAAATTGCACCAGATCCCCGTTGCGTTTGATCAGAAAGTGCGCCGACACTTCGACGCCCTTTAAGGTTTCAAAGTAAGGGTGATCATCATAAGGCAGACAATTCGAAAAGAATTGCTCAATGTAGGGTGTACCGAACTGGTCAGGCGGCAGGCTGATATTATGAATCACCAGCATATTTATAGTTTGGAGGACAGGCCGAGGGTTAAAGTTTGGTGAAGGAACCTTTCTGGCTTTGTCCAGCCAGCCATCCTTAAATTGCATGTGTCTGCTCTCTTTTGCTATATGTTTTTGAGAGCAGACCTCACGTGTGGACAGTAAAAATCAGGCTCTCAAATTACTGATGATGGATTCTAAAGCACGGTCAAACAACAATCCATCATTTAAAACCTGAACAAGACCGGCTTTCATATCTTTGGCCAGTTCCTGTTTGGATTTCTCAGCAACTTTAATACCTGAACGATTCACAAAAATATAGTGACCATTTATTTTAATATAGGCCGCCAGCTTCGCTCTCTCTGGCTGTCCGCTATGATTGAACTCGAACCATCCGCCAACGGATAAACGACTAGCTTGTTGCATAAACGGGTCATTTTCATCCAGCAGAATTTCGGGTGCTTGTATAGACTCATTATTCTCATCTGTATTTGCAAGCGCCTGAACCCCTTCTATCTTGCCATCCTGAGATGCTGCCTGATTCGCTTCATGCTGTTTAATCACATCAGAGATGTCTTTATTTGAAAGCTTTTCCTGAAATAATTTGAAATCTTCTTCAATATCTAATGATTGACGAATTTCTTCCTGTTGACGCTGTTCTGCCACCACCTGACTGGCCTGGGTGTCAGTATCTTTTGCGAGCGCTATATTTGCTTGCGCTTCTTTCTCAGCCAATGCCTGCTTATGTAATAGTTTTAAAGTCGTAATGTGCTGTTTTTCCAGGTCAGCAAGTAACGCATTCAGTTTAAAATCATCGAAACTGACTTCTTGCAAGCCCTGTCTGATACGACGCATGACGATAGGGATAAGCTGTAATAATTTACCGCGTGCTTCAGAACCATCTTCACTGGGCGCTACAGTCCATAACAGGTCATATATAAAGCGTTGGTGACCTTTCCATTCAGAGCTATCTTCACCAAGCTTCAGGAAGTCAAGAATCATTACCCGGCTCCAGCCATCCTTCAAAAGGGTAACAACACACTCAGGCAGGGTGATGCCCAATGACGCTTTGGTTTCAAGAATGGTATTAATGGTCGTTTCGGATACTTTTTTTGCCAATTCAGTAGCGGCTTTGCCTTTTTCCGTATCTTTTGTACGCTGCTCAATAAGTTGGCCTCTGCGTGTTTCCAACTGGGTAAACTGCGAGAAATCCGCTAATAACTCATCAAACAATTCTAGATTTGCATCAAACCCGGTCAGCACTTGATCTACAACGCTTTCAATTTTAGCTTTCAAACGATCAGCCTGACCTGTCGCTTTTTAA
>JBFHPN010000046.1:0-9076 GCA_041592735.1 Oleiphilaceae bacterium
AAATCAATAAACTGGCTATAGGCCTGGTATGTCTGGCTAGCAGCGTTGCATTACCTGCAATGGCCAACAGTACACTGGAGAACGTAATTAAATCCGATGTGTTAAATTGCGGGGTAAGTACCGGATTAGCCGGATTTTCTCAAAAAGATGAAAAGGGTCAATGGAGTGGCATGGATGTCGATGTCTGCCGAGCCGTAGCGGCAGCGGTATTGGGAGATGCGGATAAGGTCAGATACAGGCCGCTAACTGCCAAGGAACGTTTCGAAGCTTTGAAAAGTGGTGAAGTAGACCTCTTATCAAGAAATACCACCTGGACACA
Source organism: Oleiphilaceae bacterium (assembly GCA_041592735.1). Lineage (GTDB taxonomy): Bacteria > Pseudomonadota > Gammaproteobacteria > Pseudomonadales > Oleiphilaceae > PZPK01. The sequence continues at coordinate 320 of JBFHPN010000046.1, forward strand.
AACTCGCGACACCTCCTTAGGTTTGAATTTTGCTGGCGTCAATTATTATGATGGCCAGGGATTTATGGTCTCCAAAAAAATCGGGGTTAAGAGTGCCTTGGAATTGGATGGCGCTTCTGTCTGTATCCAGGCTGGAACAACCACAGAGCTTAATCTGGCAGATTACTTTAGAACGCACGGCATGAAATTCACTGCCATTACCTATGATACATCAGACCAGACACGTGCTGGATTTGAAAGTGGCCGTTGTGATGTATTAACCTCTGATCAATCTCAACTATATGCATTACGTATTGGTTTAAAGGATCCTTCAGCAGCTATTGTCTTACCTGAAGTGATTTCCAAAGAGCCGTTGGGTCCCGCTGTCAGACAAGGTGATGATGCCTGGTTCAATATTGTTAAGTGGTCATTATTTGCATTGATTGAAGCTGAGTTTTTAGGCATTACCAGCAGTAATGCAGAGGCATTGCAGAAAACCGGTAATCCTGAACAAAAACGATTACTCGGTACAGAAGGTGATGCGGGTGAAAAACTTGGTTTGAAGGCAAATTGGGCATACAACATCGTCAAACAGGTTGGCAATTATGATGAGGTGTTTGAACGAAACGTGGGGATGAAATCACCTCTGCAAATTAAACGTGGCTTGAATGCGCAATGGAACAAAGGCGGAATTCTATATTCTCCACCTATTCGTTAATCAGCATATAAGCATGTTTAGGGCTTGAGTAAACTGACCTTTGTTAGTTTACTCAAGTAAAGGATATTAGGCCTGAATGCAGACTCCTTAAAATCTATGCCAAATAAATCCGGTAGTTTTTATAATAATCCCCGAGTCAGGGGTGTGTTCTACCAATTGGTATTGGTAAGTGCACTATTCTATTTCTTCTATGCCATTGTCAGTAATGCAATGAGTAACATGGAAGCCAGAGGGATAAAAAGCGGATTTGATTTTTTAACAAGTACCGCAGGCTTTGATATCCTGATGAGCCTGATCCCCTATGATGCCACCCATACTTATGGGCGAACCTTCATCGTTGGCTTACTCAATACATTACTGGTATCCAGTATTGGAATTGTGCTTGCTACCCTCATTGGTTTTATTCTGGGTATCGCTTACTTTTCCCAGAATTGGCTTGTTAAACGATTTTCCATTATTTACGTCGAAACGTTCAGAAATATACCGTTATTGTTGCAGGTTTTTTTCTGGTATTTTGCCGTTCTTGCAAGTTTACCCTCACCTAGGCAGAGCTATGAGATCGCTGGTAGTATATTTCTGAATGTACGGGGTCTCTATATTCCTGATCTGCATGCTGAACCTGGCGCTATGTGGGTCTTTGTTAGCCTCTTAATCAGTGTTGTGAGTGTATATCTGCTGCGCATCTGGGCTAAAAAACGAAAAGATAAAACAGGTTTGGAGTTCCAGGTACTGCCTGTTTCATTGGCTATCATCCTGTTGTTACCGTTATCCGTATGTTTGCTGAATGGTGTGCCTTTTTCATGGTCTTTTCCTGAATTAAGAGGCTTTAACTTTCAGGGTGGTATCAGCATTATTCCTGAGTTGATCGCCTTGGTGATCGCCTTGAGTGTCTATACCGGTGCATTTATTGCCGAAGCTGTGCGCGCAGGTGTTCAATCAGTGCCTTCCGGTCAAATTGAAGCTGCCAAAAGTTTAGGTTTGAAGAACAGAAAAATCATGTCGCTAATTGTGGTTCCTCAAGCAATGAGGGTGATTACACCCTTGTTAAACAGTGAATATCAAAGCTTAGTTAAAAATTCTACCTTGGCGACTGCCATTGGTTATCCGGATTTATTTACGGTCTTTGTGGGAACGACATTAAATCAGACGGGTCAAGCCATAGAAATTATGTTTATGACCATGTGTGTCTATTTTGTTGTCAATATGGTGATTTCATTTGTGATGAATCACTTTAATCGGCGTGTAGCAATCGTCACAAGGTAGGTAATCAAGAGTCCTGTATGAGAAAATTTGTGCCAAAAGCAGACAGAGTTGCGCCAGATTCTTCCATCGGAGTGGTGCATTGGTTAAGGGAAAATTTATTCTCCAATGTGGCTAACAGCCTCGTTACGCTGTCGATCCTTATTCTGCTATGGAACATTATTCCTTCAATGCTCGATTGGTTATTTTTCTCCGCAAACTGGCGAGGTAGTGTTCAGGAAGACTGTACACAAGAGGGTGCCTGCTGGGTCTTTATATCTGCCTGGATGCAACAGTTTTTCTATGGCAGTTATCCTGATGAGAGTTTATGGCGGGTAAATCTGAGTTTGATCAGTTTAGCGACAATCATTGCGGCTTCACTCTATGTTCCCAAAGAATGGCGCAATAATTTTCTTATACCTTTATTTTTAGCGTTCCCGTTTATTTGTGCCGCATTTCTGGATGGTCGTTTATTTGGATTGGAACATGTCAGCACAGATCATTGGGGAGGGTTTTCCCTGAATATATTTCTTGCTGCAGCCAGTATCATTCTCGCTTTTCCTATCAGTATTCTGTGGGCACTGGGTCGCCGATCTGATATGCCTTTTGTGAGAAGTATCAGTATCGTGTTAATCGAGTTTTTCCGCGGTGTACCTGTGCTGGCCTTATTTTTCATGGGTGCTGTGATGCTACCTTTGTTCTTTCCGGAAGGTACGAATGTCGATAAATTAATTCGTGTCTGGATAGTACTGGTGCTTTTTATGTCCGGTTACATGGCAGAGGTCTTTAGAGGCGGATTACAGGCGATTCCGGATGGTCAATATGAAGCAGCTGATTCATTGGGATTGAGTTACTGGCAGAAAACGTTATTTATTATTTTGCCTCAGGTCATAAAGGTATCGATGCCAAATATATTAGCGACATTTGTCATGTTGTTTAAAAATACCACGTTCTTGCTCATCATAGGCATATTTGAAATGTTGAGCACAACTCAGACAGCCTTGAGCAATTCAAACTGGCTAGGTGGACACGCACAGGAAGGCTATATCTTTGTGGGTGTTGTGTTCTGGTGCTGTTGTTTCGGGATGTCCCTGATCAGTTCCCGTATAGAACGAAAACTTGATACGCATCATGCAAAATAACTGGAGAGCTTAACGTGTCCCTATCTGAAAAGCTGGATAATGTGATTTCGATTGAAAATCTGAACAAATGGTATGGCCAGTTTCATGTATTGAAAGACATTAATCTGACTGTTAAGAAAGGAGAGCGAATCGTCATTTGTGGGCCTTCCGGCTCAGGTAAATCAACCTTGATACGCTGTGTGAACCGTTTAGAAGAATTTCAGGAGGGTTCGCTGATCGTTAATGGTGTACAAATGATTGAAGATGTTAAAAATATTGAAGCGATACGTCGCGATGTGGGTATGGTCTTCCAGCATTTTAATCTGTTTCCGCATTTAACAATCCTGGAAAATCTAACCCTTGGGCCTGTCTGGGTTCAAAAAAAACCTAAAGCCGAGGCAGAAGCAACGGCCATGCGTTATCTTGAGCGGGTTAAAATTCCGGACCAAGCCAGTAAATTTCCCGGCCAATTGTCTGGAGGACAGCAGCAACGAGTCGCGATTGCGCGGTCTTTATGTATGTCTCCCCAAATTATGTTATTTGATGAGCCAACGTCGGCGCTCGATCCCGAAATGATTAAAGAAGTATTGGATGTCATGATTGAGTTGGCAGAAGAAGGTATGACGATGATCTGCGTCACGCATGAAATGGGGTTTGCCAAAAAAGTCGCTGATCGAGTGATTTTTATGGATGGAGGTGAGATTGTTGAACAAAATACGCCAGACCAGTTTTTTACGTCACCTGAAACAGATAGATTACAATTATTCCTGAGTCAGATTCTGCAGCACTGATAGACCTGCGGCCTTTAGCTTGAAAGTTACTTCAAATCTTCCAGGTAATTAAAGTTTTGGAATTGTTCCGGATGGTCAGAAAAGTCGACCCATTGCGCATTATTCTCTTGCATCCACTGCATGACACGATGGCCCCCTCGATGTAAATAATCCGCCAGAGAGTGCTTGTACGTTGCAGCAATACAAAGATGAAGCGGCTGCTGTTTATGTGGGGTGTTAACCGCCAGAAGCGGATGAGCTTGAGTGTTACTGGCTATGTTCGAACGAAGGGTTTCAAGCATTTTTGTGACAAACTCAGGTTTTAGTCGAGGTGTATCACATGGGCTTATCAGGAAATAGTCTGCATCACTGGATTCAAGAATACTGTGAATACCCGCCAACGGGCCCTGGAATCCGCTTATTGAATCTGAGCAAATATAGGGTGATATTTTCTGGTATGTGTCTATATGGCGATTACAATTGATCAGCGTCTGTCTGACAAAAGGATTGATCGTGTCAAAGACCCATTGAACGAGCATCCGGCCCTGGAATAGCTGTAAGCCCTTGTCAAGGCCGTTCATGCGTGTAGCCAGGCCCCCTGCGAGGATTCCACCGTCGATGATTAGTTTATCGGGCATAGATAGATAAAAAGAAAAGCAAGAAAGTGCTCACTTACCAAATGAATAGGTAAGTGAGACTTGAGTGATTATTACAGATTGCTATCAACAAATGCCGTCAACTGCGATTTAGATAAGGCACCCACTTTAGTGGCATCGACATTACCGTTTTTGAAAAGCATCAGGGTGGGTATGCCTCTGATATTGAACTTTGGCGGCGTTTCTTCGTTTTCATCAATATTCAATTTGCAGATTTTTATTTTCCCGGCATAGTCATCGGCGATTTCTTCCAGCACAGGCGCAATCATCTTGCATGGGCCGCACCATTCTGCCCAATAATCAACAAGAACCGGGATATCCGAATTAAGTACTTCCGTTTCGAAGGTTGCATCCGTTACATTGATAATGTTGTCGCTCATGAGTTATTTCCACTTAAAGTTTGAGAAGCCTGTTTGCAAACGATGCGCTACAATAACCAATTCATCAGTAAAAAAACAGCCTGATCAGAGAAAGAATGAAGGTAACCAGTAATATATAGCCTTATACGAGGATTTCAAGGACGTGTTGACTGAAAGTAACGATAAAATGGCTGTCGGTGAGGGCCCAGAATGTATCGCAGCGATCGATATGGGTTCAAACAGTTTTCATATGGTAGTTGCAAAACTTTCACACGGTGAAGTGCGCATTATTGATAAGTTTGGTGAAAAAGTACAGTTGGCTGCAGGCTTGAACGAACGCGGAGAATTCACAGAAGAGGCGAAAACGCGCGCGCTGGAATGTTTGAGTCGCTTTGCCCAACGGATAAAAGGTCTGGACTCATCCGCCGTGCAAATTGTGGGGACGAATGCATTCAGGGCGGCAAAGGAAATTAAAAGTTTTTTGCGCGAAGCCGAGGCCATAGCGGGTTATCCCATAGAAATTATTTCCGGGCGAGAAGAAGCGCGTTTAATTTATCTCGGCGTTGCTCATACTTTGGCGGATGATCATGGCAACCGTTTGGTGATTGATATTGGTGGCGGAAGTACCGAGTTGATTATCGGAGAACGTTTCGAAAGTAAAGCATTAGAAAGCCTCCATATGGGGTGTGTGTCTTTTAGGGAAAAGTATTTTGCAGACGGCCAGTTAACTGAGCGGAATTTTGCGCGTGCGATAAAACATGCATCGCGTGAATTACTAGGGATCAGCCGACAATATACTGAATTAGGCTGGAAGAGCTGTGTCGGTGCTTCCGGGACCGTTAAAGCTATTTTAAATAGTCTGGTGTACTTGGGATATACGACAGAAACCATAGAATTGGCTGAATTAGAAAAGTTGAAGCAACGGATGATCAAGCTTGGGCATGTCAACTTCTTGGATGAATTAGGTGTGAAGAAAGATCGGGCGACTATTTTTGCGTCCGGTTTCTCCATTCTATTCGCATGCTTCGACGTGCTACCCATTAAAAAAATGACGTTTACATCCGGTGCGCTTCGGGAAGGCTTGCTTTATGATATGGTCGGTCGGATCAAGCATGAGGATGTGCGTGAACGAACCATTCAGTCTATGCAATTACGTTATGATGTCGATAAAGTGCATGCCTTGCAGGTTGAGCAGACGGTGCTTTATGCATATAGTCTGGTGGCAGATATATGGGGCATTAAGAGTGCTAAAAATCAAGATCTTCTGCGTTGGGCAAGCCGGATTTTTGAAGTGGGCTTATCGATTGCGCATGCTCAATATCACAGGCATGGTGCGTATCTGGTTTACTATTCTGAATTACCGGGTTTTACCCGCTTAACGCAGTTATATTTGTCTGTGTTAGTACGTACTCACCGACGAAAATTTTCTGATGAGCCTTTTATGGGTATGACAGAAAAAGAACAACACACGCTTAAAAAATTATGTGTCTTGTTTCGGCTGGCAAATGTGTTAACCGTTGCCCGTAAATCGGCTGAAACACGTTTTTCCTTAAACGTTGATGGTCAAAAGATTTTTTTGGATATGGGGCCTGGCTGGTTGAAGGAGAATCCTTTAAATGAGGCGAACCTTGAAATGGAAAAAGAATTACTTACTAAACAGGGTTTTGAATTAACCATTCAGTGAATAACTAAGGGACAGGAATAAAAGGTGGAACACGCACAAAAGCATTTAATCGTGCTAGGTATAGAGACGTCTTGTGATGAGACCGGAGTAGCGCTGTACGATACAGAAAAAGGCTTACTGGCACATCGATTGTACTCACAAGTGAAAATGCATGCCGATTACGGAGGTGTGGTTCCTGAACTGGCATCTCGTGATCATGTCAGAAAGACGATACCGTTAATCGATGAAATACTTGGTGAGACAGGGCTCCAGCGTACAGATATTTCTGCGATAGCCTACACCCGAGGTCCAGGCTTGGCTGGTGCATTGATGGTTGGCGCAGCTATTGCCAATGCTCTCGCTTTGGCGCTGAATATTCCGATCATTGGTGTTCATCATATGGAGGGGCACTTGTTAGCACCCATGCTTGAGGAACACCCTCCAGCCTTCCCTTTTGTGGGATTGTTGGTTTCGGGTGGGCACACTCAATTAGTCAGTGTGAAATCTATTGGCCAGTATGAAATTCTGGGTGAATCTGTCGATGACGCTGCGGGTGAAGCCTTTGATAAGGCGGCTAAAATGCTCGGCCTGGATTACCCGGGCGGGCCTAGAATTGCGAAATTGGCCGATATGGCCAGAAAAGAATTTCAAGGTACACCTTATCGTTTCCCTCGGCCAATGACCGACAGACCCGGCCTTGACTTCAGTTTCAGTGGATTAAAAACCTATACCCTGAATACCGTACACGAATTACAGACGGCTCAGAATTCGCTCACTGAAGAAAACAAAGCACAGATTGCACTCGCTTTTGAAGAAGCGGTGGTGGATACCTTGCGCATAAAATGTAAACGTGCGTTAGAAGAAACGGGCTTGAAGCGACTCGTCATAGCGGGTGGCGTGAGTGCGAATACTCACTTACGTGCAACGCTCGAATCTACCTTAAAAGCCATGGGCGCAGAGGTATATTATGCGCGACCTGAGTTTTGTACAGATAATGGTGCGATGATAGCCTATGCAGGTGCGATGCGAATCGCTGGCGGCCAACGGACCTCAGAAGCCTTTAGTGTTAAACCCCGATGGCCGATGGATACACTGGAACCGCTCTCGTTCACCTCGGGTATAAACGCATGACAGGTTCTAGTCGCCACACTGATATAGTGCTGATCAAAGGTTTACGCATAGAAAGTTCCATAGGTGTGTTTGACTGGGAAAAAGAAATTAAACAAACCCTGTTATTTGATATTGAAATGACCTGTGATTTCTCAGCGTCAGCAGTGACGGATGATATTAAAGATGCTGTAGATTATGCAGCGGTATGCAACACCGTTAAACAAATCTGCGGGAAGCAACATTATCAACTATTGGAATATCTGGCAGCGCAGATAAGTGAGAGATTATTTGCATCCTTTGCAATTAAAGAAATCAATCTTGCCATATATAAGCCGGGTGCCGTGGTTAATACCGAATATGTGGGTGTTAAAATACATCGCACGCTTGAACAGGTAGAGAAAACAGCTAAAACGAAAGGGTCATGAATTGGAGAAAACGTATCAGGTGTATTTGAGTTTAGGCTCCAATATTAACAGAACCGAAAATATCACGCAGTGCTTAATTCAGCTGGGGCGGCATTACGGTAAAATTGTGAGCTCCCCAGTGTATGAGTCCGAACCCGTAGGCTTTAGCGGCGCCTGCTTTTACAATCTGGTTGTCAGTCTTCAGACCAGTGAGTCGTTATTACAACTTGCAGAAAAGCTAAAAACCATAGAGAACATGCAGGGGCGTGTCAGAGGTGGGGAACGATTTTCTTCGCGAACCTTGGATATTGATATTTTACTTTACGGTGCTCTGCAAGGACGTCACTCAGGCATAGAACTGCCTCGGCCGGAAGTTTATTACAACGCGTTTGTTTTATTACCTTTGGTGGATATTGCTCCCGACCTCTATGATCCTAAAAGCGGCCAGACTTTCCTGGAAATCTGGCAGCAAAAGGGCCCCGAAATTTGCCTTAAACAAAAACTCTGGCCTGTTGAGTTTTGCTGGCCGAGTGATGTAGACCTTAGAATGAACTCTAGTACGCATCAGGCTTTGTAACGATCGATTAAACCCAAGGTTGATGTATCAAATTGCTCATTGGATGGTGAAGATTTTAATGCCTGGTAAATCTCTTTGCCCAGTACTTTGCCAAGCTCTACTCCCCACTGATCAAAGGGGTTGATACCCCAAATGGCACTTTGTACAAAGGTTTTATGTTC
>JBFHPN010000047.1:0-9035 GCA_041592735.1 Oleiphilaceae bacterium
CAAGGGCATGCGCATCGACACCGCCCGTCAAGACTTTACCAGATGAAGGAATAATGGTGTTGTAGGCGCGGGCAAGACGGGTGATGGAATCAAGAATAATGACCACATCTTTTTTATGTTCAACCAGACGTTTGGCTTTTTCAATGACCATCTCAGCCACTTGAACGTGTCGGGCCGGTGGTTCATCGAAGGTACTGGCGACGACTTCTCCTCGCACAGAACGCTGCATTTCTGTTACTTCTTCAGGACGCTCGTCAATCAGCAAAACCATAAGATGACATTCTGGATTATTGCGAGTAATGGATTGCGCAATATTCTGCATCATCAAGGTTTTACCTGCCTTGGGTGGCGACACCACCAGGCCACGCTGACCTTTACCAATCGGGGCAACCAGATCAAGAATACGTGCTGACAAATCTTCCGTACTGCCATTTCCTGCTTCCAGAAAAAGACGCTCGTTCGGAAATAAAGGGGTCAGGTTTTCAAACAGAATCTTGTTCTTGGAGTTTTCAGGCTTATCAAAGTTTATTTCACTGACTTTCAGCAAAGCGAAATAGCGCTCACCTTCTTTAGGTGGGCGAATTTTCCCAGCAATCGTATCACCGGTTCTTAAATTGAACCGACGTATCTGACTCGGAGAGACATAAATATCATCAGGACCGGCAAGATAAGATCCTTCGGCAGAACGCAGAAAGCCGAAGCCATCTTGCAAAATTTCTAACACACCATCGCCAAAGATATCTTCGCCGCTTTTAGCGTGACGTTTGAGGATAGTGAAAATGACAGCCTGTTTTCTGGATCGGGCCAGATTGTCCAAGCCCATTTCGGCAGCAATATCGAGAAGTTCAGGAACGCTTTTTTTCTTAAGTTCGGTAAGATTCATAGTTCAGTATTTTATGATTGGATAAGGTGAAAGACTGGGAAAAGGAAGTTGTTATAGGATTATAATTGGCAGACTTGCCAGAACCTGTCACATAACAAGTATGTTTAAGATAGAACAGATTATACACAATATCCAGAAATATTCTATTTTTTATTACAAGCAGGTAAGATCACGATTTACCGGCAACTACCTACAATGAACCGGAGGCACCCGAATCAACTTGATTCGAGTCAATGCACGATAGCATGCGCTTATCTACTATCTGATATTTGACCACAGCGCTTATTGGTAAAGCTCAGATCTGACAGGCATCTGAAGAACTTTAGCCGTTTAACAGGAAATCATCTCATGAGTCATAGCTGCTGCGACCAGGCACCTAAAAACACACTTAAAAATCTCGATAGTGTCCTTAAGGAATTAACTCAACATCGTTCACAACAAGCCTCCACTGAACGGCTGCCCTTATCCAAAGCACTCAATAGAATTCTGGCAGAGGATCTGATTTCAACGATTAACGTCCCGCCCGAAGACAACAGTGCTGTCGATGGCTATGCCCTGCGCAGCGCCGACACCCTTGAGCCTGGACAGCTGCCTTTATCGCAGCGGATTCCAGCAGGCTCTGCACCCACTGAACTAAGCCCTGGCACAGCCGCCCGTATCTTTACCGGTGCCAATATCCCTGCCGGTGCAGACACCGTCATTATGCAAGAACAGACCCGCCTTTCTGAGGACGCAGGTTCAATCATTATCACCAGCCCCATTCCAGCCGGTCAGAACATTCGCCCCAAAGGTCAGGATATTCACCCGGGGATGCACATCTTAAAAAAAGGGGACAAACTTACACCTCAACGTCTGGCGCTCATTGCATCGATCGGCATGCAACACATCCAATGTTTTACCCCTTTAAGGGTAGCTATTTTCTCAACAGGAGACGAGCTTGTTGAACCCGGCGAGTCTCTTCAGACAGGCCAGATATATAATTCCAACCGTTATCTTCTGGATGGTTTTCTGCGAAGTTCGGGCTTTGACGTTCTCGATCTGGGGCGCATCCCCGACACGCTGGAAGCAACGCTAGAGGCGCTTAAATCCGCAGCAGCGAAGGCTGACGTCATTATTTCCACTGGCGGCGCCTCAGTAGGTGAGGAAGATTATGTTCAAAGCGCCATACAACAGTTAGGCAGACTCGAGTTCTGGAAAGTCGCTATCAAACCCGGTAAACCATTCATGTTCGGCGAAATCAATCAGACACCGGTACTGGGTTTGCCTGGCAACCCTGGCGCCGTTTTTGTCACCTATATGATTCTGGCCCGGCCTTTTTTATTGCATCTTCAAGGCTGCAACAGGATTCAACCTCAAGCCTATCGGCTACCACTGTCATTCAGCATCAAAAAACCGGGCATACGCCGAGAATTTCTCAGAGTCAGACGCAATGAAGCTAATCAGCTTGAACAACACCCCAATCAAAGCTCTGGCATGTTAAGCTCTGCAAGCTGGGCAGACGGTCTGGCGGTCATCATGGAAAATACTGCACCGCAAACCGGCGAACTGGTGGATTTTTACCCTTTTGAGAGCCTTCTTTAGAGCGCACTGAGATCCAACATTGATTGCAACATCTTACATATCAACCAACTTTTTCTTTAAATTGAGGCCACATCATGAAAGTTCTGTTTTTTGCCAGCTTACGCGAACAATTAAATACGGACCAGGAGGAATGGCATTCACTTGATGAGATACATACTGTTGCTGACCTGATGACCCGCCTCAAGGCGCGCGGAGAGCCCTGGCAAAGCGCGTTAAACAATCCTAAATTAATTATCTCGGTAAACCAGGAAGTGGTCAGCCAGGATACGTCTCTTTCGCTTGAGGATGAAGTTGCCTTCTTCCCACCTGTGACAGGAGGCTGAAACATGTCAGACACCGTAAACATTCAAACACAGGATTTTTCATTCAGTGATGAGTATCAACGCCTGCGCAACTCGCATCCAAAAGTGACTGGCGCCATTTGCAGCTTTGTCGGGCTGGTACGGGAGTTTGGTGACCGCCCGGATATTCAGGGCATGTTTCTTGAGCACTATCCCGGCATGACTGAAAAGTGCCTTCACAATCTCATCATTCAAGCCAGAAAAAAATGGCATATACACCAGGTGACCATTATTCATCGAATCGGATCGCTGAAACTGGATGACCAGATTGTCTTCGTGGGCATCAGCTCAGCCCACCGTGCGGATGCGTTCGCAGCCTGTGAATTTATTATGGATTACCTGAAAACAGACGCACCATTCTGGAAAAAAGAAATCAATACGCATTCCAGTGAATGGGTGGAGGCTAAAGCAAGTGATCAGGCGCGAAAATTAAAATGGGCCGACAACGATTAAGATGACAGATCAAACATCCTATCTATTCGAAGCAGTCCCCGTGAGTCAGTTTCCGTTAATCAAGAAATTCTACAGCGACGCTAATTATCACAACAAAACGGGGCGTACTGATGAAATTTACTGCCTGCGCGACACGGATTTACAAAACAAACTGATTGCCGCCGTTAGATTGGTAAAAAGTTCTGAATTTCTGATCCTCCGCAGCATGGTTGTCACACCCTCATTACAAAACCAAGGCATTGGCAGGTTATTCCTGCAACATATAAAAACCGCACTTAAAGATCGTGAGTGCTGGTGCTTTCCTTTTGAAGGCTTGGAAGACTTTTACGCAGCCATAAACTTTCAGATAATTATTCCTGAAAAAGCACCTGAGTTGATCCATACTAAATATCTCCAGTATCGACAACAAGGCAGAAAAATATCGATTATGCGCTATCGTTAAATCATGACTATCTCAAACTGTCAGCTTGAACGATGCGAATGACACTAGCCAGGACAAACCGTTCGTGCCATGATTTGCATGACTATACACAAGGAGCTAACGCCGTGAATACCGTTAAAATAAAAGATTATATGAGCACCCAGGTGATCACCTTTAAACCCGAGGAAAATATTATTGCTGCACTGCGAAAATTAGTTCAGAAAGGCCATTCAGGCGGCCCGGTTCTCGATAATGAAGGCAACCTTGTGGGCATTATTTCTGAAATAGACTGTTTGCAGGAAGCCTTGATGGATGGGTATTATCAGGAGGTTGGAGACCGCGTTGCAGACCATATGACCAAAGATCTGGATTGCGTAAAACAAGACGATGATATTATTAAGTGCGCGGATCTTTTCAATAAGGGGCGAAGACGTTTACCCGTTCTGGATGGTGACAAACTGGTAGGCATCATCACTCGTAAAGATTTTGCCAGAGCACTTATCCATAGGATTGATAACCCGCATCACGGAAAAAACTAACTTTCCTCTGTCACAATAACTGCATTTAATTCAGCTTGCTCGGCAGGCTGAATTAAACTGACAATATCCCAGCCTTCCTGGGGCATATTCTGGACCATGTTTTGATCCTTAAGGCTCAGCGGAATCACCTGCTTATCAGGCTTTATCGCAAATAACAGGGTGAGTTTGCTGCCATGTTTTTTTAAATAATCTGCAAACGTAAAGGCACTTGTCAGCTGTGTAACTTTGATCGAGGCACCTTTACTAATCAGGCTTGCAAGTCTTGCAAACGTTGCATTTTCATCAAAATGAATGCGCGTGCGCACATACTTCTCGGAAGACTGGTGACTGGCGCGTACCGACTGGTCGCCTTCCGGCAAGCCAAGCACCCGCCCCTCTCCGAACAAATCAAGATAATGATAAGTAGAAAGCGTGTTTAATTGCTTATAGGGCGAAACCACTAAAACATGCCCGATGCCCGTCAGATCAAGATTATTTTCTGCATGTTCAGAAACGGGATTGCCATAGTAGACGGGTAAATTATCCATACGTGCTGAACGAACATTAATCCAACTGGTATCAGCCAGCACCACACGAATATTTTTCGCTACCAGAGTCTTTGCTAATTCACGCGCAACAGCGTTAGCACCGATAAATAAAAAGCCATTGTTATTCGCCTCTCTTACATCCAGTATTTTAGCCAATCGTCTAGACGTAATGCTTTGCAGAATCACCGTCACCATGATCACCAGGAATACCATAGATACCAGAGCATTCGCATCACTATATCCGGCTTTTTCTAGTTTAAAGGCGAATAAAGCGGATACCGCCGCCGCAACAATACCGCGCGGGGCTATCCAGCCCAGAAAGACCTTTTCCTGCCAACTCAGATCTGTTTTGATGGCAGCCAGCCAAACAGCCATAGGACGCGCCACAAAAATCAGTATCGCAATGACCCATAAAGGCCCCCACCCAAACGCAGTGAGCATCGAAAACTCCATACGGGCGGCCAGTAAAATAAACAAGGCAGAGATTAATAAAACACTTAAGGATTCTTTAAATTCGAGAATTTCTTCAACGGGTACGCCTTTCATATTCGCCAACCAGATACCCATTATCGTCACCGTTAATAAGCCGGACTCATGAACTAAAAGGTTAGAGAAGGCATAAACCCCCAGCATAAAGGTCAACGTTCCGGCATTTTGCAGAAACTGAGGCAACCAACGGCCACGCAACGCTAAACCAAGATAGTAACCCGACGAACAGCCCAGAATAGTACCCAGTAACACGGTTGAGCCAAAGGTCATCAGGATATGCTCGAATGCTTTCTCATCACCCATGCCGCTGGAAATGGCAAACTCATAGACAAGTACCGCCAGGAGCGCACCTATGGGGTCGATCACGATACCTTCCCATTTCAGAATATTTCTGATTCGACCATTAGGCCTGACCGCTCTTAAGAGCGGCATAATCACCGTTGGTCCACTCACAACAACAATAGCACCAAACAAAGTAGCGACCGCCCAGGAAATATCCACCAGGAAACGACTCGCCAGAGTTCCAATTAACCAGGTAACCAAAGTTCCGGAAATTAAAAGATTCCGAACCATTTTCCCGTGGCCTTTCAGCTCTTTGAACTTGAGCGTGAGACTACCTTCAAACAGGATTACAGCTACCGCCAAGGAAACAATAGGAAACAGCAGATCACCGAAAAGCTTATCAGGAGAGAGAAAACCAAAACCCGGCCCAACCAGCATCCCCGCGAGCAATAAAAATAGAATAGCGGGCAAACGCAAACGCCAGGCAATCCATTGACATATCAATGAGATCACACCAATACTGGCTAAGGAGATGAGTTGTAATTCAACCATAGTTTATTTTTTTCCTAATGAAGACAATAAATGCTTCATCCATTATTCGAAAAGATTACTGGGGCAATTCGGCTAACACTTATCAAGTAAAGATCATTCTGGCAGGATTGCGAGTTTCTTGAGGATTTGTGACACCGCCATAAATGCAAATGTAGCCGTCACATGCGTAACCGCACCAAAGCCTGTGGCGCAATCCAGGCGGACTGGCCCTTCGCTTTTGGGGCGATCCAGACACACGGAACCATCTGCAAGTGGGTAGCGTGCCTGTTCAGTAGAGAACACACAGTCGACACGATATTTTCGTTTCGGGTTTCGGGAAAAGCCATGAAGTCGGCGAAGATTATTGCGTACCTTTGCCAACAAGGGGTCCTGAATGGTTCGATTTAAATCAGCGATTTGAATTTGTGTGGGGTCAATCTGACCACCCGCTCCACCGGAACAAACCAGGCGAAGCTTGTGTTTGACGCAATAATTCACAATGGCGGTTTTTGCGGGCACACTATCGGTAGCATCAAATACCGCATCCATATCAGCCAGCAGCCACTCGGCTACATTTTTTGCTGTAATAAAAACATGATGAGCATGGACGGTTATATCGGGATTAATATCTCTTAAGCGATCAGCCATGACATCAACTTTCATTCTGCCGACTGTCGAATTCAATGCATGTGACTGCCTGTTGATATTGGAGACGCAGACATCATCAAGATCAAAGAGCGTTATTGTTCCGACGCCGGAACGCGCCAGAGCTTCTGCGGCCCATGAACCCACGCCACCTATGCCGATAACTGCAACATGACTTTGTGCAAATTGCTCTAGCGCAGCCAGGCCATAAAGGCGGCCCACTCCGCCAAATCGATAAAGATAATCTGCATTCATGCTATGGTTAATCCGAATAACAGCCTTCAGGCATAATAATCAGGAAAAAACTGTTTTCCGACTCTCAAGTGATAGGCGCTCAGGTTATCGAAACGCTCTGCGATCGCCGTCAAAGGCGTGATTAAACTTGAATGATAGATCTCACATAAAATAGCAAAAACCACAGAATCTACCGAACTTAATTTCTCGCCCAAGAAGTAGGTATTCTCGCCAAGTAGCACCGACATGCTTCGCAGATCTGCTTCTGCCATTTGGTTGATTTGCTCTGGTGAATGTCGCCCCAGCCCCTGGCTGTTTAGATCTGCCCGAAGTTTGCGTTGTATCAATATCGGGACCAGCTGTTTTGCCACAGGCGGCAATGAACCAAATACCGCTGCTTTGAGTTGCGGCCAGCTTTCACCCAGCCAGCGATGGTAGACTAAGGCCCAATATAAGTGTTCTTCGATCATGACTTGCACAGCATGCGCCTGGGCGGACTGGTAAGCACTCAGATGACTATCCAGTTTGATTTTATGATGCTGCGTTAAATGCTCGATAATTACGGATGAATCCGCGAGCACCAGGCTCCCCTCTTTAATAAAGGGCAACTTACCTAAAGGGGCCTTCCTTGGATCATCCAGATACTTAACGGTATAAGGGAGATCGGCCATTTTCAGCCAGGTCTCCAATTTCAGACAAAAAGGACTCAAATTGGGCACCGAAAACTTCGGCCTGAATTGATATAGCTCTATCATCTTTGCATCCTTAATTATCCTTCAATGTCATCGCTCGTTAGATTAGGCCTGTCGGGCACCGTGCTGCTTTAGAATGTTTGCATAGTCCGATGAGCTGGGATGTTCTGATATACGCCCCAGAATAGTTTGGTTTTCGGGAGACAAGGCATTCAGGTCACGCCCTGCATCGACAAACATTGCGATAAATCTCGCAAAGAAATCTGGCGTCATGTGATGATACGCCTGCAATAACACATGGTAATCCGGATTGATCGGATCATAGGGTTTCAGGGCTAAAAAGCCTGCAATCCGCTCATCGCTCCACTGCTCACCTTCTACTTTTGGTTGACTTGGTCCACTCACAATTTTGGTTCCTGCAAAAGAAAAACAGCCATTATATAGATCAATAATAACTGGATAAAGATCGTTATCACTTTATCGAAAGTATGCTCCCCTTTGAAAGAAGAAGGCTTTCACCTGAGATGCACTTGAATGCCCTGTTTGAAAACGCCTGCTTAATCTCTAAGCGCGCAAATGACCGACTGAGTATCCAGAGGCCGAACTCCTCGCCAGATATAAAATGCTTCTGCCGCCTGCTCAACCAGCATACCTAAGCCATCAATCACTTGACGCACATTATATTGCCGGGCCCAGGCATTAAAAATGGTGTCATTTTTTGCATACATCATATCGTAGACAATAGTGTCTGGCGCAAATATGCTAGTGGAGATCGCCGGAAGTTGCTTGTCGAGGCTGGCAGAGGTACCGTTAATAATCAGGTCATAGGGGCCTTCTACGTTTTCAATCGCCAGGCTCGAAACAGGGCCATACTGCGAAAATGATGCAGCAAGCTGCTCCGCTTTGGCATGGGTTCGATTGGTCAGGGTTATGGTTGCTGGCTGTTTTTCCAAAAAGGGCAACAAGACCCCTTTCACTGCGCCTCCCGCACCAATCACCAGCACCTTCTTGTTATTAAGCGAAACCCCCTGATTCGTCAGATCATTCACCAAACCAACTCCATCGGTATTATCACCGCAGAGTTGACCCTTAACATCCAGATACAAGGTATTCACCGCACCCGCCAGGCGTGCACGTTCAGTTAAATGATCACACATTGCCCACGCTCTTTCCTTAAAGGGCACCGTAACATTTAATCCCTTTCCACCCTGATAAAAAAAATCCTGAACGGTATCTTCAAAGCCTTCCAGGGGTGCTTCTATACGCTCATACACCATGCTTTGTTTGGTCTGACTGGCAAACATTGCATGTATTTGCGGGGATTTACTATGAGCCACAGGGTGACCCACGACAGCATATCGATCCATATTCATCCTTTTAACCAATCCTGATGCGGTAAAAACTCACGAGTCAATGC
>JBFHPN010000048.1:0-8952 GCA_041592735.1 Oleiphilaceae bacterium
ATTTGTCTACTTTATTTTCAGTTGACGTAAACGTCAACTTGTTTTTGAAAGTAACAACAATATTTTGGAGTAGGGCAGGCAATTTTTTTGATATTCGAGAATGGGGAGCCTGCTTACCTATTTACCTGTTTACCTACTTAAACAAACGGTTATGGCGCGTGATATTATCTTGCCAGCTTTTTAGCTTACTGGCTTCACCGATGCGTTTTCCTTCCTGGCTACTTAATTTGCTGAGCCATAAGCCTTCACCGTTAAAGCTATAGACCGGGGCAAGATCAGGGCGTTCGGATGCCGGTAAAATATCATTGATGAGGTTATCCAGAATCAAGGGTTCTGCGCCCGGTTCCGGATAATAGGCGAGCACCATGTGCGCCTGATTTAGTTGTAAGGCTTTGACATAGGTAATTTTTAATTGTTCATCTGGAATGCCCAGCTCACGCAAGGTAAAGTATTTCGCGATTGAATAGTCTTCACAATCGGCCCCGTTGGTGGCGAGCATTTCCAGGGGCGTGGCCCAGTAGTCCTCTCTGTTCCAGTGCTCCTGATCTGAGATAAACCTAACCTGGTTAAAAAACCGGTTTACCCTTATCAGCTTTTCGTCTTTGGAAAGCGTCTGATTCTCCCTGACTAACCGTTGCCAGGCAAGAATGCGTTCTGAGGCGTCGTCACCAAAGCGCTCTTTGACCTGCTTGAGTATGCCCATATCAATATCAAGCGCGAGTGCCGGGATGCCAATCAATGTGCAGAACATTAACAGACATCTGGCATAGTATCGGATGCAAGAGGCTGGTCTGGCCGGTTTTGACAACACCCGCTGATACCGCAATCGTTTATTGTCCGCTGCTTTGCAGACGATTACGCAAACGGCTCAACCGATCTTTTACCTGTTGCGTTTGTTGTTGATTGAAACTGTCAAGATCCGGTGTGCCGTATTGCGGAACATTGACGGGGGCATAGACCTCAGGCTGTTCTCTCTCTGCTTGATTCATTTCGATCCCGATGGATCTTTTTTCTTCAAAAATAAGGTTTTCCAGTCTTCCTGAGCGTTCCAGAACAACTCGGTCTGGATAGACCTGTTTCAAGGTTGCTCCACCCGGTACTTCTTCATCTATCAAATAGCGACGTGTCTGTCGATCAGGGCCCTCAATCAAGGCGCTGGCGAGAATATTGTCTTTACCTGCCAGTACACCCGTCAGTGTTAGCTTCAGTGTGGTTTCGGGGAGTTTCTCATTGATAATGACAGGTTTTTTAACGGGTGCAGAGGCATCACCAAATAGTTTAAAGCTACTGATGTTATGATTTTTGTTTGTGAACTGTTCAGGGCGTGATTGTCTGGCAGAGAATGACTGGAGATAGTCATCAGGGATCGTTTGCTGGCGCAGGCTTTGCCCTTGAATAAAGGGAAACAGGATAGGGTGAATTTGCCAATAAACAAGGCCACTTATCAATAAGCATAAAGCGATAGCAATAATCAATGGAAGACGTCTCGTCATCGATAAAACCTGATTCGTAAATAGATAGCTGAATAAACCTGCACCGGGTGAATGTCTCAGGCCAGGCTGTTACTCTAGCATAGCTTCAACACCTGTTATGGCTGTTCGTTCATATTTTGGATGCAGCGATACAAACTAAATGATGCTATGCCTTTAGAATAGCCTAAAAATAACCTGGCATCGTGTCTTACCTGAAAATTGAGTGACGGTTAATAGTTATCAAACCGGAAAGCGTGCAAAATAGACCGAATAATGAATTTATACAAATGCTTAAACCTTTTATGTATAAAATTAATGGGTCTGAGAGGATGATTTACGCTAAGCTTTAGGCATTGGCATCCATACGGCGTCGCCGCACGGAAAAAAACAAAAATTGACCAGTAAAATGAATATTCGCTGATTCATTATTCCTTGAATAAGTTAAGGCTGAATAGTAACCGAAGGAAGAGTTGTGACCGAATTTGCTCATCTACCCGAAAATCAGCAAGGTGCAGGTTTAACGCCAAACGAGGAGCGTCCTGCTAAAGGATCTGTTCGCGAAAAGTCAGAAAAACCTTCGCATTCCGGCGAGCGCTATGAATACGATCGTTTGCCGTTTACGTTCGCCAAAAAACAAGGCGTGGTGATTGTTAAAGATAAAGGTAACTATCAGGTCCTATATCGTTCGGGGCTTTCCCCACATGCCTTTGCTGAAATTAACAGATTGACCTTTGGTCGCTTGCCATTCGTGGCGGTTGATGATGCTGAATTTGATGCAGCTTTGAATCTTGCTTATCAAAATGATTCGGCAGAAGCCATGCAGATGGTTGAAGGGCTTGGCGATGATATGGATCTGGCCAGCCTGGCAAACTCAGTGCCTGAAACAGAAGATTTGTTAGAGCAGGAAGATGATGCACCGATCATACGTTTAATTAACGCGATTCTCACCGAAGCCGTTAAATCGGAAGCATCCGATGTACATATCGAAACCTTCGAAAAACAGCTCGTCGTCCGTTTCAGGGTCGATGGCGTGTTGCGCGAGATTGTCAAACCCAAGCGTGCGCTGGCCCCTTTATTGGTATCGCGTATTAAAGTTATGGCTAAGTTGGATATTGCGGAAAAACGCGTTCCTCAAGATGGCCGTATTTCGTTAAGAGTCGGTGGACGCGAGGTGGATATTCGTGTGTCTACCATGCCTTCGGCAAATGGTGAGCGAATTGTACTGCGTCTATTAGACAAAAATGCCGGCCGCCTGACGCTGAAACATTTGGGGACTTCGGAACGCGATCTTGATGCCATCAAGGATATTTTATCCCGGCCTCACGGCATCATGCTGGTCACGGGGCCGACTGGTTCCGGTAAAACGACCACGCTCTATGCCGGCCTGTCACACATCAATGATCGCAGCCGTAATATTCTCACTGTGGAAGATCCGATTGAATACAATCTGCCCGGCATTGGTCAGACTCAGGTTAATACTAAAGTGGATATGACCTTTGCCCGTGGTTTACGGGCGATTTTGCGCCAGGACCCGGATGTTGTAATGATTGGTGAGATTCGTGACGTCGAAACAGCAGAAATAGCGGTTCAGGCTAGTTTAACCGGCCATTTGGTACTTTCAACTCTGCATACCAATACGGCTGTCGGTTCCATTACCCGTTTAATGGATATGGGCGTTGAGCCGTTCCTGATCAGTTCCAGTCTTGTGGGTATTATTGCCCAGCGTCTGGTGAGAGTGCTCTGTGCAGATTGTCGTGAACCCTTTGTGCCGGATGCGGCTGCGTGTAATTTCCTGCAGATTGACCCGTCTATGCCAGCCTCCGAAAAACCTACTATTTATCGCGCCAAAGGCTGCTCCGAGTGTAACCACCAGGGTTATAAGGGGCGCTTAGGTATCTATGAAGTCGTGAAAGTGGATGAAGCGCTACGCGAATTAATTCACCAGAAAGCCGGTGAGCAAGAACTTGAACATCAGGCACGTAAGCATTCTCCGAGCATTCATGATGATGGTATTCAAAAAGTGCTCGCTGGTGTCACCACCATAGAAGAAGTACTCAGAGTGACACATAAGGGTTAAGCAAGGGCATTATCATGGCAGCATTTGAATATAAAGCGCTTGACTCCAAAGGTAAGCAGAAAAAAGGCGTGATGGAGGCAGATAGTGCCCGGCAGGTACGTCAGCAACTTCGGGAAAAAGGCTTCGCACCGCTTTCTGTAGAGCAGACGACTGAAAAAAAGACCACCTCTAGCCCCTTTGGTGCCAGACGCCGTTTAAGTGTCAAAGAACTCGCCTTACTGACACGTCAGATTGCTACACTGATTCAGTCAGGTATTCCGATTGAGGAAACCCTCAGTGCAGTGGCGAGCCAAAGCGAGAAAACCAATGTTCGAAGCATGCTCCTGGCTGTGCGTGCCAAAGTGCTTGAGGGCTACACGCTGGCAGACAGTCTCGGTGAGTTTCCGGGGGCTTTTCCAAACTTGTATCGTTCAACCGTGGCAGCGGGTGAGCATGCCGGGCATCTTGATCTGGTGCTGAACCGGCTTGCAGACTACACCGAAGCCCGTCAACAAGCCCGGCAGAAAATCCAATTAGCAGCCATTTATCCGGTGATTCTGGCCTTTGTTGCAATCTCAATAGTGGTTTTTTTGCTGACCTATGTGGTGCCGGATATTATCGAGGTCTTTGTGAACAATGGTCAGGAACTGCCTCCGCTAACGCAGGGGCTTCTTGCCGTGAGTGACTTTTTAGGAAAATGGGGCCTCGCTATCTTTCTGATGCTGTTTGCTGCCGGCATTGCGTTCAAAATGTCGCTTAAACGCGATGGTTTCAGATTTGCCTTCCACAAACGTTTACTGCACATGCCTTTTATCAAAAAAATCTCCAGAGGCGCGAATACCTCACAGTTTGCCAGCACACTGAGCATATTGAACAGCAGCGGTGTTCCTCTGGTTGATGCCATGCGTATCGCTGCCGAAGTGTTATCTAATGACTGTTTAAAAGCAGCCTTGATTGAAGCCGCGGTACGTGTGAGTGAAGGCGGCAATTTACATCATTCTTTGGATCAGACGGGCTATTTCCCTCCGATGATGATTCACATGATTGCCAGTGGTGAATCCAGTGGTGAGCTTGATCAAATGCTGGAGCGTACGGCGCGACACCAAGAGAGCGACCTCCAAGGTTTAATTGAAACCATTGTCGGCCTTTTCGAACCATTGATGTTGTTGTTTATGGGCGCTGTTGTGCTGGTTATCGTTCTGGCTATCATGTTACCGATACTCAATATGAGTAATCTGGTCGGTTAAGCGCTCATTATAATCGCTTTAAACAAATTACAATCTAGACATTCATTGACATAAATAAAATAAGGAAGACGCATGAAAAACACTCCGAATCAACAAGCCGGTTTTACCTTGATTGAAATCATGGTGGTCATGGTGATCCTGGGATTATTGGTTGCTGTAGTAGCACCTAATATTCTGGGTAGAGGCGAAGAAGCACGTATTGGTGTAGCGAAAACACAGATACGTAATATCAGTAACGCTTTAGATCTCTATAAACTGGACAACTTTACCTATCCAAGTACGGAGCAGGGACTTGAAGCACTGGTCAGTCAACCTTCAGGTTCACCAGAAGCTAAAAACTGGAACAAAAGCGGTTATTTACCAAGTGTTCCTGTTGATCCATGGAAAAATGAATATCAATACGTCAGCCCAGGTTCTCAAGGGCCTTATGACTTATATTCATTCGGGCCGGATCTGCGAGAAGGCGGTGACGACGATATTTCCAATCACGATCTCAATTAAGCCTGGCTGATAGCGTGCACAAATTTCCTGCCCAGGGGTTTACCCTGATTGAACTGATGGTTGTTATGGTGGTGCTGGGGCTGGTGTCGGCCTTGGCGCTCACGACCGTGGGTGGTGGCAATCAAACACAGGAAATGCACAATGAAGCGCGCAGATTACAGGCTGTCCTATTAATGGCGGCAGATGAAGCGGTGTTTAGTAATGAGGAAATTGGCGTAATCATTGAGCCCGATCACTATGCTTTTCTAACCTTCAATGAACAGGAAGGCCGTTGGGAAGATGCCCAAACCCATGCGCTAAGAATGCATGCCCTGCCAGAATGGTTAGTAATCGATTTTCAGCGGGAAGGAAAGGAACGAGAAATTCTGGGTGCAAAGCGTAAACAATTCGGGGGTGGTGACTCCGAATTTGTCAGCGATTTGGGTATTACTGAAAATACCCTTGATATTCTGGGTAAGTCAAAAGCCAGTAAAAAGCCGCATTTCATGCTCCTTTCCAGTGGAGAAATCACAGGATTTACCATTGGTTTTCAGATCAAGGATGAGCAGAATAGCCGCATCGAAATCAAAAGTACCGACCAGGGTGAAATCATCATACCCGCTCTTCAAAATGAGGCGGATAAGTCGTGAAGTCTTGCAAGTATATCTCTAGCCATATCCAGAAAATAAAAGGCTTTACCTTGCTCGAAGTCCTGGTGGCGTTGGTATTTTTTTCGTTGGTGGGTATGGTTCTGCAACAGGTAACGGCATCTACTGTGAATCAATATCAGGCAGTTCGCCACAAGATGTTCTCGTCCTGGCTGGCCGAAAATAAAATGGCTGAGTTGCACTTATCCAAGTCTTTGCCGCCGGCCAAAGAATACAAAGAAGATCTTGAGTTCGCCAATGAAGAATGGCAATTGGTTTCCAAGGTAAAAGCCACCGAAAACCCTGACATTAATAAAGTAGATATAGAGGTTTATCATATAAACCCCAGTAATAATGAGAAGCGTAAAAAACTAACGCTCACCGGCTTTGTGGGGCGTTACTGATGATCTATGGTGTTGGTTTTCAGTTACATCACGGCTTCAAGCCTGCAGCGGGTGCGACCTTTAAAAATCTTCACCATGCTGCGGGTTTTACATTGCTGGAAGTGCTTCTTGCCATCGGAATTACAGCGATGATCGGGCTAGGTTCATGGCAGATACTGAATAGTGCCATTCGTGCCAGTGAGTCCACCCAGGAAAGACTCGCTGAACTGAACAACCTGCAAAAAACCATGCTCATCCTGTCTCGTGACCTGCAACAAATAATACCTCGCTCCATCAGAGATGAATATGGCGATTATCAACCCGCATTGACGACTAAAAAAGAATTACATTTTCTGGAATTCAGTCGAGCCGGATGGCGTAATCCGATGGATGATCCCAGATCCAATATTCAGCGGGTTGCTTATGAACTGTCTGATAACAAACTGCTTCGGCATTATTGGCAGGTTTTGGATCGTTCCCAGGATTCAGCGCCAGTGACCAAAACTTTACTGGAAGGCGTGGAATCAGTGGCTGTTCGTTTCAAGAATGACAGCGGTGGCTGGTTAGATGAATGGCCGTCAGCCGATTCAGGAAGTAATTCGTCTAACTCGAATCAGGCAACTACCTCAGACCCCAGAGAAAAAGATAATGAACTGCCGGCTGGCTTGGAGATCAGTTTTGAATTTAAACAGTTTGGTAAAATCAAACGTTTATATAATCTGGTGTCTTATCTGCCAAATATTGATATACCCAATTCGGGAACGAATAACGGAGGCGGTAATAGGGATAACAATACAGATGAAACTAACGGCCTGAATACCCCCGATGACAACACAGAGAACTTCAATAATGAATAACTCGGGACGATTATTTGTGTTGGCGAGATTTTCAACGGGTCGTTCCCGTCAACAGGGTGTTGCCTTGATGATGGTTATTTTTGTCTTTGCATTGGTCTCTATTCTGGCTGTTGGTATGTATAACCGGCAGCATATCTTTGTACAGACAGCGGGTAATGTGATGGCGAATACCCAGGCCTATCAATATGCGCTGGCTTCTGAACTTTACGGCAGGCGCTTACTCAAAGCCGATTGGGATGAAGATAAGGACAAAAAAGAATTTGTTGATGATTTAGAACAAGTTAAAAATTCCATTATGCTGCCTGTAGAAGAGGCCTTCCTGGAAGCGCAGTTTAATGATGTTCAGGGTAAGTTAAATATCAATGATCTGGTGCGTTTAAATGGTTCTGTCAATGTGGTCATGAAAGAACGCTTCCAGCGATTGTTAAAGCGCCTGGCAATTGAAACGATCAAGGTAGAAATGCTTATAGACTGGTTGGATGAGAACCAGGAGCCTGATGGTTTTGAAGGCTTGGAAGACGGAGAGTATTTATCGCTCGATCCAGCTTATCGAAATGCCGGTCAAAGCATGCAAGACCTAAGTGAACTTCGACTACTTCCCAATGTGAGCATCGAAGACTTCCAAAAACTGCTGCCACATGTAACAGTACTGCCTATGGGGCGGGCGCCCGTCAATATAAACACCGCCACTGAAGAAGTATTACAAAGCCTGACGCAGAATCTAACGGATCAGCAGGCCAAGGTTCTGGCTGAACAGCGCCTGGATAAACCCTGGAAGGATATTGAATCTTTCAAGGCTGATCCGTTAATCAGCGCCAGTGGTGTAAATGTTGAATATCTGGATGTGAAATCGGAATTTTTTGAGATCGCCACTCGCATCAGCTTGTCTGATCGGGTCGTACGTTTGGTTTCGTTGATTTATCGCGCAAATAATGATGGTGCGATGCAGACCATACGACGGGATCAAGGGCAGAAATATTTGATAACCAAAGAAAAGGTAACGCTATAATGTGTAAAGTGCCTGCATACTTATATACCAGCATACCTATATAGTAGAGATTGATTAGATTATGCCGAATACACTTTTTATTCGCCCCGTACATCTTGGCGACACACTGCCAGATAGTGAAAAAAAATACGAATGGGCTATTTATGATGTCGCAGGAAATCTGCTGAAACATGGCACGAAAGCAAGCCTGGATATCATCGATCAGACCCTGATGCAAAATGCCTTTGAGCATGTCGATATCATTGGTTTGTTTCCAACGCAATCTGCGCTGTCTACCCTGGTTAGTGTTCCGGGAAATCAAACACGCTATATTCAGCAGGCTTTGCCGTTTGCGGTAGAAGATCAGATCGCTCAGGACATAGACGAAGTACATTTGGTGTTGGGCGACAAAACCAAGTCTGCCGAGTTTAACGTCACCTGCATCGCACATAGCCTGTTTTCGGAATTTTTTGATGCGCTAAATGATGAGGAAATGGTGGGCGTTTTGAAAGCGATCCATCTGGATTCTCATTTATTCGGTGCAGATCAGCAGGGGATTAGAATCATTTTGTCTGCAACGACGGCCATGATTATTCAACCCTCTGCCCAAGTTGCCTGTGTTGAAGTCCATAACCTCATAGCGTACCTGGATTGTTTACTTCTCAAGAATGGTAAAGTTGACGCCGAGCAGCCCATCCATACAGATCCTCAGGAAATTGACATTATTGTTGAAAAGTCTGGTTTGGCTGCCAGCCAAATGATCATTGCTGAAATACAACAATATCCGAATACCACAGTCAGCCTGAACGAGTTGGATCAAAG
>JBFHPN010000049.1:0-8864 GCA_041592735.1 Oleiphilaceae bacterium
ATGCCTTATTGATTACGGAATTTTAAACTAAAATATGAAGACTTACTCTTATCTCCTTGCCTTATTACTAAATTTTTCTCTGATCGCATGCACTGATGCACAAGCACTTGAAACAGAGACCATTTCATTCTTCAATAATGGACCCGTCGCCAATCTCTTTGCTGTGACGCGACCTGATTACCATCAACCCATACCTGAAAAACAGCTCAGATATCACCTCAAGTTTGAACTGAGTAATTACATAAGCTCCACCAATAAGAATGATGACCTGTTCTATATAGACGGTGAAACAGCCATATTAAGGCAGACCTGGCGCTTCCAATACAATGAGCAATTGCAATTTGGCTTCAGTATCCCATGGATCAGACATAGCGGGGGTCATGCTGACGCTTTTATTTATTCGTTTCATGACATTCTGCAACTCCCCCAAAATGGTAGAAAAAAGGAAAACGAGGACCAAATCCTCTGGCGCTTAAGACATCAAGGCGACTTGCTGCTAGGCGTAGATGATAATTTGTCAGGCTGGGGTGATGTAAGTATTACCGCTCAATTAACTCCGTCAGAGAGCCCTTCCGTCAGCTGGACATTCATGACAAAATTGCCCACAGGTCGATTTGAAAAACAAACAGGGAGTGAAGCAATTGATCTGGGTTTCAGCTACACCGAAATGAACCCTGACTGGTTTACAAGCCGGACATGGTTATCTGATGTCGCTTTAGCTCTCTGGTACGGTGGTGGATTAAGTTACCTTGGTCGCAGCCGCGAACTAAGTGCACTGGATCAATATAGATTAGTGGCGGCAGCCAGAACCGGTTTTAGTTATTCACCCTATAAAAACTGGCAACTGAAAGCGCAGCTCGATTCGCAATCTCCTTTATTTGACACAGATATCAGAGAGTTAGGCTGGTTTCCGCTGATCATCAGCTTTGCCGCTAATTATCAATTTACTCGTCAGTCCAACTTTGAATTTGTGATTGTCGAAGATTTAAGACCCAGAAGCGCCCCTGATGTTATTTTTCAAACAAACTATAAAACCCTTTTTTAACACTTTGCACCAAGCAGAGAAATAATCGTTTTTACTCAAGGATTACAACAATTTATGCCAAGTCACACTAAATCAATGAACGCCCATGCTTCACGCTTTTTTAAGCTATCTCTGCTATGTCTTGCCCCCCTTGCCGGGAATGACGCCCTTGCAAGTGAATTTGATATGCGAATCAGTGATGATGCCATTCATGCAAACTTCAATATCACCGATAAGCTAGCGCGTGGCCAATTTGGCCTGGGTTATTTTTATAAAAACGAAAATGAAGCGATTAATATTTTAAATATTGATTTACATACCAAAGGCCAGACGGCTATTGCTAATATGCCCACGACCGTTGGCATCGGCTTTCAAGGCAATATTTTTAAAGAAGATGAGTTTAAAGGCTCTGCAATTGGTATTGGCGGTTCTGTTCGGGTAAATATTCCTGAAGCACCCGGATTGTCAGTAGAATCATCATTGCACTATGCCCCTAAAGTGATTGCATTCGGGGATTCGGACGAGTTTAGACGTTTCAGACTGCAACTTAACTATCGAATCATAGAAAATGCTGATTTATCAGTTGGCTATCGCTATATCAACGCGGGTATTGATGAAGACAAGTTTGATTACGATAAAAACAACCGAACCTTTGAAAGTGGCGCCTTCCTGGGCGTTAAATTAACGTTTTAACATTACATTGGCTTATATAGCTAAGGCTTTCTAAACGTACCCCGGTCATTCCGGGGTACCGACAAGCTAGTTCACATCAGATAACAAACCTGCCATACAAAACTTTACCAGTCTCTTGATTAGTTCATCAGCCCGACTCGCATCGTTCACCACGGTAAGCCGCAATTAAGCATATGAATGTTTATTCTATAACGGCGAAAGCCAGAATCATCTGCTGCTCGTCTGTCAGCGTAATATGCACGGCAGATGCTTGCAATGTATTGAAATGCGCAAGTGCCTGACCACTTAACTGAATCCTCGGTTGACCTGATTCATGGTGAAGCAATTGAATATCCTGCCAGCGAACCCCCATGGACATGCCACACCCCAAAGCTTTAGAGACAGCCTCTTTGCTGGCAAAACGCTTAGCCACAAAATTAATCTGGTTAGTGGCTGCCGCATAGTCAGCCATCTCCACGGGTCCTAATATTTTCTGTACAAAACGATCACCATGCCGATTGATGACCTTGCTAATACGCTTTACAGAAAGCAGGTCTGTACCAATACCCTTTATCATTTTTATCCTGCTCTATGACCACAGGCAAGATCAATTATCTGACGCATCTCTCTAACAGCATCTTTCAGGCCCGTAAACAAGGCTCTGGCAATAATAGCATGACCTATATTCAGTTCATTTATTCCCGGAATGGCCGCTATTTGGTGAGTGTTATGATAATGC
The DNA here is from genome assembly GCA_041592735.1 of Oleiphilaceae bacterium. GTDB lineage: Bacteria > Pseudomonadota > Gammaproteobacteria > Pseudomonadales > Oleiphilaceae > PZPK01. The sequence goes on from JBFHPN010000049.1 coordinate 2,436, forward strand.
AGACCATGCCCGGCATTGACGATCAGCCCCATAGATCTCGCTAGCTGAACGGCTTTAGCGATTTTATCCAATTCCTCTGATTGCTGTGTACTACTTAAGGCATCAGCATAGTGACCGGTATGTATTTCTATTGCAGGTGCACCACATCGTACAGCCGCCTCTATCTGTTTAGCCTCAGCATCGATAAAAAGAGACACTTCAGTGCCAAGAGAGCCAAGACGCTGACAGGCTTCTTTTATTTTTGATTCCTGGGAGATAACATCCAGCCCGCCCTCTGTCGTCAACTCTTCACGTTTTTCCGGAACCAGACAGCAATGAGCAGGCTTTACTTGTTCCGCCATCGACAACATGGCTTCTGTAACGGCCATTTCAAGATTCATTCTGGTTTGCAGTGTGTCTTTCAGCAGAAAAACATCGCGGGGCTGAATATGGCGTTTATCTTCGCGAGGATGAATAGTAATGCCATCAGCGCCTGCCTCTTCTGCAATATATGCGGCTTGCACAGGATCTGGATAACGGGTTCCTCGTGCCTGTCTGAGTGTCGCAATATGATCGATATTCACGCCTAGTAAAACACGTGTCATGAAGAACTCCTGTTGGCTTGATTAGGTTGAAATAATGCTCGGCTTTTAATTTCTTTGCCGCCCAAGGCATCGTGAATTAAAACTCTCATCAAATATTTTAATTCGCGCAGGCATTTTATTTGGGCTGTTTGTTCCAGCGATTCCAGCTGATCTAACTGTTTCGTTAATTGTTGCAGTGTATGGCCAGATAGTACAGCGTGCACATTTTTATCGGGTAAGTCTTTTTCCGCAAGCGCCAGGAAACCTTCCCGCAGAATAAATTGATAATATCGGCCTGTTTGTATCGGCAGAGACTCAAGATCAACTGAACAGTCCGGAAAGATACCAAGCTCATTCAGCAAATGGTACTCGAAAATACGTATGGGAATTTCTATATTTGAGTGATGTTGAAGGCCTTCAATGGCGGCTGCATACCGCAGAAAAAGCGAGTGATACAAGTCATTCTGTCCAGAATTCACCGGCATCGTTTGTGTGTCACCCTCTTTAGAGGCCGATACCAGTTTAATGAGTAATTCATTGAGATAAAAACCTGAGTATAGTCGTTCATTACGCAAGCTGAACGGGGCTGATGGTGCTTCGACTGAGACCAGGGTTTTTAATGTACTGCGTCCCGTCCATGTCATTAATAGGGGCTGAAAAACCTGAAGAAGCGCTGCCCAGCCTTTGTTATTTTTCATGGCGCCTTTCGCAACCACAGACTGACGACCAAATTCATAAGAGAAGACGTCAAGCAGCAAACTTGTTTCTTTAAATACCCGCCGATTTAAAATATAAACAGCTTGCGGTTTTTTTTGTTGCATCAGGTAGCTTACTCATCACGATAACCAAGGCTTTTTAATGCACGCTCATCATCTGACCAGCCACCTTTCACCTTAACCCATAAGTTAAGCATAATTTTACTGTCGAACAGGCGTTCCATATCTTTGCGGGCATCGCGACCGATGGTTTTAAGTTGCTCACCCTTATCGCCAATCACAATCTTCTTTTGACCGCTACGCTCGACCAGAATTAATGCACTAATCTGAAGGATATGCTCAAGCCGCTTGAACTCCTCTATTTCAACGGTTACCGAATAAGGTAGCTCTGCACCCAGCTGACGCATAATCTTTTCACGGACAAGCTCAGCCGCGAGAAAACGCTGGGACCTGTCTGTTATTTGATCTTCCGGAAAGAAATGCACACTTTCGGGAATATATTTGGCGATAGTCGCCTCCAGTGCCGCCAGATTATGTCCATGCTTGGCGGAGACAGGTACTATTTCAGTGAATGAAAACTTAGCGGAAAGTTGTTCGATATAGGGTAGCAAACGGCTTTTTTCTTTACTCTGATCTACTTTATTGATCACCAGAATGACAGGCGTTTTAGTGTGTTTGATTTTTTCCAGAACCAGATCATCTTCCTCGGTCCACCTGGACTTATCGACCACAAAAACGACCACATCAACATGTTTAAGTGAATCAACGGCTGTTTTGTTCATGAAACGGTTAATTGCCTTGTGAGCCTTCAAATGCAAACCGGGTGTATCCACATACACCACTTGTAAATCACCCTCTGTTTTAATACCGAGTATTTGATGACGTGTAGTTTGGGGTCGTCTGGAGGTAATACTGATTTTCTGACCCAGTATATGGTTTAAAAGGGTTGATTTACCCACATTAGGGCGACCAACAATGGCAACGTACCCGCAACGGGTATTTTTTTTAGTATTAAAAAAACTATCGAGATCAATGTCCGCCAAGGTGGCTCTCCGGGGTAGTCTGTTGTGATGCCAAGGCTTGGCAAATTATAATCAATTGCTATTTAACGCCTAGTAATTTTAAAGCATCTTTGGCCGCTTTTTGCTCTGCTATGCGCCTGCTTGGACCTTTATTCTGCGTTAAGATATTTAATGCCTCAATCTGACAGTTAACGAAGAATACCTGATCATGGGCTTCGCCTTTTATGTCGTACACATCATAATTAGGCAGTTCTTTTTTAATTGATTGCAGGTATTCCTGTAGCTTGGTTTTTGGGTCTTTCTCAGTATTCTCCAGAGATAGATTTTCCAACCTTGTTTGATACCACCCCAAAACAACCTGGCGACAGGTTTCCTGATTACTATCCAGATACATGGCACCAATAATGGCCTCAAAGGCATCTGCAATGATGGATTCACGTCTGAAACCGCCACTCTTTAGCTCACCAGCCCCAAGGTTAAGATAATCGCCAAGACAAAACTCCTTGCCAATCTCTGCAATGGTCACCCCTTTTACCAATAAGGAACGCAGACGGCTTAACTGGCCTTCTTTCGCTTGAGGAAATTTATAAAATAGGGCTTCAGCAATGATGACACTGAGCACAGCATCACCAAGAAACTCAAGACGCTCATTATTCTGGCTACGATAACTTCTATGAGTCAGTGCGAGGTCCAGCAGACTTTCGTCTTTAAAGACATAGCCTATTTTTTTCTGCAAGACCTTTAATGGCTGGAAACTCATTTCCGGAGTGTACCTTTATTTATAAACGAAACGAATCAGAGGGCTTTTTCAAGGGATTCTTCAAAACTGACGATGGCATCTATGTTTTTGTAAATTGGCACTCTGACCTCATACTCGACATAAATGGATAAGGTACCTTCAGCAACACTGATGGTGAGGTTATCATCAGTATTAAAGTCCCTTACGTTATTCGTTAAAAGCCGGGTCTCGAAGCGTCGCTTGATTTCTTTTAAGGTGATCTCTCTCAGATCAGACTCATCATGAAACGATTCAATGACATGCTTTAACTGCCAATTTTCATAGAAAGCCGGGTAAAGTTTAAACGCAATGGTCAAAATGATCATTGCCATGCCGACAAACAAAATCACCAAGGGCATGGAAGCGCCTTGTTGTTTTTTTGAGTAATGCATAGTGTTCTCCTGGTTATTAATTTTTTTTAGTGTAGACGAAGAAATCACTCTATGCTGCCAGCTCTGGAAAAGCTTGGAAGCGTGCCAAGTGATGGCCAGTGCATCCAGATAGCGAAAGCCTTCCCAACCACTAATTCATCCGGTACAAGCCCCCAAAAGCGACTATCATTACTGTTATCACGGTTGTCACCCATCATAAAATAATATCCTTCAGGTATCCGCCACAAGCCTTCTGCCCCCAAATTCGGGTAACGTTTGGTTTTATATATTTTATGTTTTGTTTCGCCTAAGGCCTCTTCAAATAACTGTTCTTTTGGCAGGTTGGCCAGCAACTTTTCAGGCACTTCTTCGCCATTGATCAGTAAACGTTTATTTTCATATTTAATGAGGTCACCAGGCACACCAATTACCCGCTTAATATAGTTGGTTTTACCATCTTCCGGGTATTTAAAAACCATAATATCACCGCGTTGCGGGTCGGAATTTGCAATGATTTTGGTCCCTATAACAGGTAAGCGTATTCCATATTCAAATTTATTGACCAAAATAAAATCACCCACTAAAAGTGTAGGTAACATAGAGCCTGAGGGAATTTGAAAAGGTTCAACTAAAAAGGAACGTAACACTAAAACAATTGCCAACACCGGAAAAAAAGAGCGTGATGTTTCAATAAGCCAGGGAGCTTCTTCCTGCGCTTCCTCCTCAGCTTCCTGACTGACATCTGGCGATTTTTGTGCAGTGCGTTTAGGCGCCAGCCACACAACATCTGCCAGATAAATCAAGCCTGTCCCAAAGGTCAGAATGACCAGAATTAAGGGAAAATCAAAATCCATAATATCCTCTAATAATATTCATACTGCCCACACTAAGAATGAAGCACGCAGCGTTTACCCTGGAAGCTGGATAATCATGATCAATTATCTATCTTCAATACAGCCATGAACGCTTCCTGCGGAATTTCGACGGTTCCCACCTGTTTCATGCGCTTTTTGCCTTCTTTTTGTTTCTGCAGAAGCTTTTTCTTACGGCTAACGTCACCACCATAACATTTTGCGGTAACATTCTTGCGCAAGGCTTTAACGGTTTGCCGAGCTACGATTTGCCCGCCAATGGCTGCCTGAATGGCAACATCAAACATCTGCCTCGGAATGAGTTCCTTCATCTTTTCAGTTAATAAGCGCCCTTTAGTATGCGCGTTATCTCTGTGAATAATCAGTGCCAGTGCATCCACCTTTTCGCCATTGATCAAGACGTCAAGTTTAACCAGGCTCGCAGCCTGAAAACGCACAAAATGATAATCCAGCGATGCAAAACCACGACTCACTGACTTAATTCTGTCAAAAAAGTCTAAAACCACTTCATTCATTGGCAAATCATAACGCAGCGCAACCTGACCGCCCAGGAATTGCATATCCTTCTGTACACCGCGTTTTTCTACACACAGGTTGATCACATTGCCAAGGTAATCCTGGGGCACCAGAATATTGGCCTCAACGATAGGTTCGCGCATCTCATCTATTGAACCAAGGTCGGGTAAACGTGAAGGGTTATCAACCTTTATTGTTTCACCGTTGCGCAAAACCAGCTCGTAAATTACTGTTGGTGCAGTGGTTAATAAATCGAGATCGTATTCCCGCTCTAAACGTTCCTGAACAATTTCCATATGTAACATGCCCAGGAAACCGCAGCGGAAACCAAAACCCAGTGCATCGGATGTTTCTGGTTCATATTGCAAGGACGCATCATTCAGGGTCAGTTTTTCCAGGGCTTCCCGGAAGCTTTCATAATCTTCAGAATTGACAGGAAACAGCGCGGCATATACCTGAGGCTGAACCTTTTTGAAACCAGGGAGTTGTTTGACTTCAGGCGTTTTAGCATGGGTAATGGTGTCCCCTACCGGCGCTCCTTTAATGTCTTTGATACCCGCCACAATAAAACCAACTTCGCCAGCTCTTAGAATACCGGTTTCTTTTCTCTTGGGTGTAAAGACACCCACCGCATCCGTTAGATGGGCTTTTCCGGTTGATTTGATATAAATCTTGTCACCCTTTTTCAAGGTGCCATGTTTCACACGGACCAAGGAGACAACACCCAGATAATTATCGAACCAGGAGTCTATAATCAGGCACTGCAGCGGACCATCAATCTCACCTTCGGGAGGCGGAATCACTTTGACAATCGCTTCGAGAACTTCATTGATACCGAGACCTGTTTTAGCACTGCAAGGAATGGCATTCGTGGCATCAATGCCAATGATATCCTCTATTTCTTTTTTAACCTTATCCGGATCGGCCTGGGGAAGATCCATCTTATTGAGAACCGGCAGCACTTCAAGCCCTTGTTCAATGGATATATAACAATTTGCAACCGATTGTGCTTCGACACCCTGCCCAGCATCAACGACGAGCAAAGCCCCCTCACAAGCGGATAAGGAGCGGGACACCTCGTATGAAAAATCAACATGCCCGGGAGTATCGATAAAATTCAATTGATAAACCTGGCCATCTGCCGCGGTATAATCCAGGGTCACACTTTGTGCCTTAATGGTAATACCGCGCTCTCTCTCGATATCCATTGAATCAAGAACCTGCTCAGACATTTCACGAGCGGTTAAACCCCCACAAACCTGGATAAATCGATCCGCCAAGGTCGATTTACCATGATCTATGTGGGCAATAATTGAGAAATTCCGGATATGATTTAAATTACTCACAGGGTCTGCTTACTCTAAAAACGTTAAGTTGAGGGTTAATAGCAAGCGTATCGACCCCTTGGTAAAACCCACGAATAGACACTTTGTTCGTGGCAAACTGCCAAGGAAATTTACTTGCTATACACAGTATATTGATTATAAAACTGCGCATTCTAATGGATTTAGAGTCGCTTTGCGATGTCTGTTTATGCGTGATCAAACGCTTTGTGCCTGGAAATGTTCAATATAGGGCACGAGTAGCGGGC
>JBFHPN010000050.1:0-8863 GCA_041592735.1 Oleiphilaceae bacterium
CTGCTGTTTTAATTTTTCGGCATAATATGCGGTATCCCAGACATTAAAGGTATCCTGCCCTGACGTCTGTTTGGCAAATGCTTTTAATTCTGCAAACTCCTGTTCAGCTACCGAACCAGCCTTCTCTGCCAATTGTTCAAGGAATTCAACCACCTCATCGACGCTCTGTGCCATTTTGGTCGCCAATGATTTTTCTGCATAGTTATCAAAAGCCAGTAATTTGGCCAGAGACTGCCTCGCCACCATAATATCGTGAATGGTTTTAGAGTTATCCCACTTACCTGCATGCGGCCCTTGATCGGATGCCCGAGTCATGAAGGCTTCATAGATCTGCTCTCGGATACCTGGGTCATCACAATACGTCATGACCGGAATATAACAGGGTGCATCCAGTGTTATTAAGTACCCTCCGTCATAGCCATTTTCTTTAGCGAGACTGGCAAATAGCTGTAAGGCGCTTTCTGGCAGACCGGGTAATTTTTCCTTATCCGATAAATGCAGGGTCCAGGCTTGAGTGGCGTCCAGGACATTTTCTGAAAACACATTTGATAAACTAGACAGCTGTTTCTGCAAAGCAGAATATTGCGCCTTTTGTTCCGCAGGCAGCGCCACACCAGAAAGCCGGAAACTACGTAAAATATGCTTGATCGACTGTTGCTGCGCCTGATTCAAACCCTTGAATTCATCACTTTCTGAAAGCCGCTGATAGGCTTCAAATAGCTGAACATTTTGCCCCATTTCGGTATTGTAATCTGTAAGTTGGGCAATCAGGCGCTTATAAATGTCACGTAACTCATCCGAGTTCAACACCGAGTTGTAATGCGAAATAACCGCCCAGACCTTATTTAAACGATCATCCGCTTCCTCCAGTTTAAATGCCAGGCTATTCCAGCCGTCCGCCCCCTGCTCAATTAATTCAGCGACTAACCGCCTGTTTTCTTCCAAGACACAGGTGAGTGCAGGTTCAAAATCGGCGATTGAAATGGCATTAAAATCAGGGCGAACATCGACAGTTAATAATGGATTCATAGACAAACTTCTACTCGTTAGATTTGTTTACATGCACGGCCTAATATCTTAGACGCTTCTCATTCTCAACACTAGTAACAATCTGTAAATGCGCTGACCGGAAAAGTTCTACTCAAAAAGACAGTGATGCTGAATCATACATGAGACTGGTGAAGACGTATAAATTTCGCTATGCTCGCCCTACCTTTTAGCAAATAACCAATAGATTATCATGAACCCTATTCGATCTTATCTGGAACACAGCCCCAAACTTGGCAATGCCGTATTTGTTGATCCTTCAGCCGTGGTGATTGGTGATGTCTCGATCGGAGACGACAGCTCGATATGGCCTTTAGTGGTTGTTCGAGGCGACATGCACCGTATCCGCATTGGTGAACGCACCAGCATTCAGGATGGCTCGGTGCTACATATTACCCATGCCGGCCCCTTTAATCCCGATGGCTTTCCGCTGACGATTGGTTCAGACGTCACCGTTGGGCATAAAGCACTGCTCCATGGCTGCACCGTTCAGGATAAAGTACTGATCGGCATGGGCGCGATCGTCATGGATGGCGCGGTCATCGAAGAGCACGTCATTTTAGCCGCCGGCAGTGTGGTGCCCCCCGGAAAAGTGCTCGAATCCGGCTTCTTATACCGGGGCAGCCCGGCCAAACAAAGCAGGCCATTAACCGAAAAAGAAATGTCTTTTTTTAGTTATACTGCCGCTAATTATGTCAGATTGAAAGACAAGCACATCGCAGACCTGCGGCAGCAAGGTATCATTTCCTGATGACGATACAGTGGTTTCCAGGGCACATGCATAAAGCCCGAAAAGAAATAAAGAAAGTCATGTCTGATATAGACGTGGTAATAGAAGTGCTGGATGCTCGTATTCCGTTTAGCAGTTCTAATCCGATGATCAAAACGCTCAAAGGCCCTAAGCCCTGTATAAAACTATTAAACAAAGCCGATCTTGCTGATCCGGAAATGGTTCAGCACTGGCAGGATTTTTTTGAACAAGACAGCCAAACCAAAACCCTTGCACTTTCTGCGAATGCCTTAAGCAGCAAAAACCTATCTGGCGTGAAAAGTGTGATCGCCAACCTATGCCGAAAACTCGCACCGCATCGCGCCGGAACAGATAAACCCGTGCATGCGATGATCATGGGAATTCCGAATGTCGGGAAATCCACGCTGATCAATGCACTGGCAGGGCGCGCCATTGCCAAAGTCGGCAATGAACCTGCGGTCACCAAACGACAACAAAAAATTAATCTCGATAACGGTATTATTCTATCCGATACCCCTGGCGTACTATGGCCCAAGCTGGAACCAGAAAGCTGTGGTTACAGACTTGCCGCGACCGGCGCGATCAAAGATACCGCTATGGAATATGAACCGGTTGCCTGCTTTGTATTGGCGTATCTGACTACTAGCTACCCCCAACAACTATGCGAACGCTTTAAGATCGCTGATCCGGCTCAACTAAGCCAGTTCGAAAACAGCCAGGCGCTGCTATCTTACATTGGTACAAAACGCGGTTGTTTGCGGGCAGGCGGAATTGTCGATGAGCATCAGGCGGCAACGATTGTGATCAATGAATTGCGCAGCGGCAAACTCGGCCAGATTTGTCTTGAAACACCCGAAATGATGCAGGCGGAAATGGCTGCATTTTTTGCTGAACTGGAAGCCAGGCGGGCTTTAGATGCTGAAGGGCAACCTGACATTAATCGCCCTGAACAACCTTAACCTCCATGAAGACTTTTCTTAGACGTCTCGCCATCCTGCGTTATTTAAGATCGCTGCAACATGCAGTCAGTACTGAAGATATTCTCAATCATTTAGCTCATGCCGGGCATCTGGACAGCTACGACAGCCAAACTAAAAGCATGCTGCGGCTTATTCAGCGTGATTTAAATTTCTTATTGGGCGAAAAATCCGAAGAAGAGGACGACAACCTTAGCCTTAGCCAAAACGAAAAAAAAGAACATAGCACCTTTGAGGATTTTCCTGTCTATGACAATGATTTTGGCTTATATCTGGAAAAGGGACAGGGTAAGTCCTTGCTGTGGAAGCTGTCACCCTATGAAAATCTTAATTACGACTTTGAACGTATGCCTGCCTTCATGGCACTGGCACTTTCGATCAGTGAACGACACCTAAAACAGGTGTTACCCTCTGAAACCCGCGCTGAGCTTAAAAAAATCTTTGAACAGGCTCACCACAAACTGGCGCTAAGTGAGCAAAAATTATCCCGACACCATTATCAACGCTTAACGGAATCCGTGGAGTTTTTTCAGCGAGGGCAACGCTTGCATGGCGCAGAGTTTGACCCCGGCATTCTGGATACTATTTATCGGGCGATTCTGCAGGGCAAGCGCCTGAACATCTGCTATAAACGCCAACAACAGGAAAAAGAGTATGATGTTCATCCCTTTGGGGTCGTCATCATGTTGCCTAAATTGTATTTGATCGCCAAGAAACATGAAGATATCGATGCCACCAACAATGACAGCTACACTCACTTCAGAAGCTTTTTAATACATAAACTGGTGAGCGCCTCTATTAGTACGTTTAACAACCGTGTTCCTGAGTCCTTTCATTTGCGGGAATATCTGGACCAGGGGAATATGGACGTTTTGATCAATCCTGAAGACCGGCGCTATTACCAGCTGCAACTTGAAATCCGTGCAGGCAACAACAGTTCTTTGCTGGACGACCTGAATGAAAACCCGATCAGCGCTGATCAACAACTCACTCAGCTCAATTCAAAAACCTGGCAACTTACCGCCAACGTCAGACGCACCGTTCAACTCAAAAACTGGTTACTCGCATTAGGCGAACATGTCACCCTTGTATCGCCCGACATACTCAAGCAGGATTTGTTACGCCAGTTGGACGCCATTCGCTCAAGATACGCCACCCCAGGCTAAACGGGTTCAACCAGCACCAAACGCATTTTCTGCCCATCAAAAATTGCCTTCAATGTGTCTCGCACAGCATGAATATCATCACTCTTAATCTGAAAGCGAAATTTAGTACCTTTCTGGGTGAATGCATTAACTCGAAACATAAAATATCTCCTGAAAATAGCACCCGGCCAGGGAATTCCAGCCAGCTATGCCTTATCACAGGAGTTATAGTAAGCAGTGAAGCGACATATAATGTCGCCAAAATAACTTTTTATCATTATTTTTCAGATTTGGCATCACGATGCCATTGCGCTAATCGTTCTGCCACGCCCAGCATCACATAATCACTACGCAGCGAAGAAAACACATCAAAGGCATGCTGAGCACCGGGCACCTCTGCAAAATCTACCGTTTGCCGGGATAGCGAATCCAGCTCACTGGCAAAATATTGCGCCTCCGCCAAGGAGGTCAGTGAATCTTTGTCACCATGAATAATCAGAAATGGCGGCGCTGTAGCATTGATGTGGGTAATCGGTGACATTAAGCGGTAAAGGTCAGGATTTTGCTGCTTGGTTTGCTTAATGATGGTTTTTCGCAGAATGATCTCAATGCCAGGGCTATTCTGCAGTTGCTGGGTATTTAATAAATCGTAGATCCCGTAATAAGGGACGCAACCCTGAACGCGCGTATCTACCGATTCAAAGCCAGGTTGAAAGGCCGCCAGATTTGGAGTCAAGGCCAGCAATGCGGATAAGTGTCCGCCGGCAGAGCCCCCCGTTGCAACAATAAAATCAGGGTCACCACCATATTCAGTGATATGCTGTTTCACCCAAGCCAATGCCCGCTTACAGTCTACAATATGATCCGGAAACGTTGCCTTGGGGCTTAAGCGGTAATCAATCGCCACACTGATCCAGCCTCTGCGGGCCATTTCTGTCATTAACGGAATAGCCTGCTCATTTTTACTGCCATAGCCAAAAGTCCAGGCACCACCATGTATCTGGAACAACACGGGCGCCTTATGTGCGCCTTGCGTTAACCACTCTTTGGAACGTCTGATGTCCAGCTTCAGGCGAATGCCATCCACCTCGAAGTACACGATATTTTTGATTAATTCGATCCGATCTTCACGCCAGTCTGAAAAGGGAAACAAAAGACGATTGGTATCCAGTTCTGCATGTCGCCCCCACACGCACACAGCGCCTGTTGTCCGGTGAGGCGCCAAAATAGAATCCATCAGGATTTTAGATTTGTATCCCGAAAAATAATGATAAGCCAGAAGCATCCAGGAAATAGCGCAGGCCATCAATGACAATGCCCCCCAGAAGCCGTCTATGAGCCCACCCCAGGCCATCAGAAAAACAACGATAAGCTGAAACGCGACCACATGCAGCGCCAGTTCACCCGTCAGCCATCCCAATAGAAAACTGGGCACTATCCACTTAGGGTGATGAAATAAGGGGCGCATGACGTTATAGGTGAGCAAGACACTGATTAACGCAAAAATAAATACTATCCAGCCCATCGTGACCCTCTCTTTAAGAACGCTATTTATCACTGAGTATAGTGACTTTTATTTAGAGGCTATATTAAAAATTGCTGACGCGCTTATAATTAAGTGCAGGTGTAACAAGTACTTTCAGATTTCATCTCCGGATAGTTAGCTTTTTCCGGAGAGTCATTTACACTTTAGTAACAGTAATACAACCAAAGTTAACAAATAGCTGAACTGAGCCAACTATAATAGGCCGCTCAATTTTGCCCTTCATCATTCTTTCTAGCGGAGCCCGGAATGAGTCAAACCAGACACGCTTCTTATCTTAGCCATTTAACCGCCGTTCTATTGATAAGCCCTCTATTCTCTTCTGGCCTGGCCATGGCCAATGAGTTGATGAGCAAAGCGCAATATGCTGATTACAGCGTTCGCTATCAATGTGCGCAATTAAAACACAATGATGATTTTGCAAAAAAAGAAGAGGCGATACTGGCTATTGAAGATGATTTTGGCCTAACAGAGGACAACTTTGAAGCCTTTGATGAACTTGTGCAGAACTACGAACAAGATAACGCCTTGTTAGATGATATTCGGGCACGCGTCACGAAAGAGTGCACCTGAACCCGCTAACCAAGATTTGTTTTTTATCTCTCTTTAAAAGGGGCATATAATAGCGTTCTTTAAGCGACAGACGCCCCTTTTTATCATGACAATTCGAATTATTAGTATTCTTGCCATTCTTCTATTAACGGCTTGCTCTTCAATCGACTACCAAAAAAAAGATGATTGGACGCCTGAAGGCTATACCGATAAATTAATTGAAGACAATATCTTTGAAGTCTCTTTTCAAACTTATCGCAAAGGCGATCATTTTCCTGTCATCAGAAAACTTGCGCTCAAGCGCGCAGCAGAAATTTCGCTGAGCCACAATAAATCCTACTTCATTATTCGGGATGAACAACAGATTAAGGAACCTATTTTGGTGAACATCCCTGAGCACATTAGTCGCTATCAAAGTCGTATCGATAAAGATTTACCGATGATCGAAGTCGAAACGATTATTCCGGCTCACAATAAAAACTATCTGATTCAGGAAATACGCTTAATTGTCGAACTCACTGATGACGCAGGAAACAATGCATTATCTGCAAAAGAGCAAATTTAATAAGCTGTTCCGGCTTCAGCAAAGTCACGTTTCTTAAATGTTCCGCGTAGCTGGAAAACGGCTTAAGGCCATGCCGGCATAGCATGTGCAAAATCTCATTTGATTTGTCTAAATCACATTGCAATAGATTAGCGTTTTTTGGGATTTAAACAGCAAAAAAGAGCCTGAAGCAGGCCCTTTTTCGTGATAGCCAGATAATTAAAACTTGTGTTCAATACCTAGAGCAATCCAGTTTTTATCCTTATTGTCTGCGTCTTCATCCTGCATCGTGTAGAAACCGAACAGCTTGGTATTCTTGGCGAGTTTGTGGTCCATACCCAGCGAGGTCTGCTCACGACCGGCGGCTTTGATATCGCCTGTCGCATGTTGAAGTTTAAAGGTGTTGCTACCCATCTTATACGCCGCACTTAACATGAAAGCGTCTTCATCAAGGTCAGCATTTTCATCTTCAAATTTGTTCCACATAACACCCAACGTCAATTCGTCCAATGAAAATTGTGCCACTGCTCGCAAGGTGTCTTTACCTTCCCCTTCGACATCCTGATCATAAGCCAATGCAGCATAAAGGTTATCCTGTTTGAGCTTAATCGCCAGTGAATATGCATCATCCTGATTCTCATCTTCACTTGCAATCATTGCGATATCGGCCGAAATACCACTCATTTCCGGTGTGGTGTAGAAAAGGGTATTCGAAGCACGATTTTCGCCTGAAAACACGTTTTTAATATCGCCTTCATAATCATTGAACAGATCGACTTTATCCTGAGCAAGTTTAGTGGGCGTATCGTGAATACCTGCTTTGACTGTACCGAATGCGCCTTTTAAACCGACATAACTATTGCGCTGGGTAAACGTCTGACCTTTGTTATCACCATCGTCCACACTGGCCTCATATTCCAGCTGGTAAATCGCAGCCATCTGATCATTCAATTTTGTTTCGCCAGCGAAACCCAAACGCGAAGCGTTGCTGACCAATTCGGTTATACGACTATCCTGCGTTTCATCTGAACTCTGCAGAGTTAAATTAACCTTACCATATACTTTACCGTCTATTGGTCCTTCAGCTTGTGCGATACCTGCAGACATGGCGAAAGAAATAGAGGCGGCCAAAAGGGAGAGTTTCGTTTTCATATAACATTCCAAATGTTGCTTTCTAAAGAGAACAGTTCCAAGCCCGCTCTAATCAAAGGGTCTTGATAACTATTGGTTTACGAAAGGCAGTGTGCAGGAGGAATGTTAAGGTTTTGTGTCTCTTTGGTTGCAGTTTAATGACAGCATCAGAAGGGTAAAAAAAAAGCGCCATCAGGCGCTTTTTTCCAGCATAGACAGCAATATCATTAATTAATCATACACCGTTGGAATGGGCTGTCGCTTATGTTGGGTGGCGTTGTAAATATATATCAGCTTTTCAGAAACCGCCGGCGGCACCTCCTTTCCCTCCAGAAAGTCATCGATCTGATCATAAGACAGGCCTAACGCATCTTCATCTTTTTTACCCGGAGCCAGACTTTCAAGATCAGCAGTCGGAGCCTTTTCAATCAGCCTGTCGGGGGCACCCAGAGTTTTTGCGAGCAAACGCACCTGGCGCTTATTCAGGCCAAATAAAGGCACCAGATCGACCGCACCGTCGCCATATTTGGTATAAAAGCCGGTGATATTTTCTGCCGAATGATCGGTACCCAAGACTAAGCCTCCGAGCACACCCGCCACATCATATTGTGCAGCCATGCGTGCTCTGGCTTTCAGGTTACCTTTGGAAAAATCCAATTGCGACTCAGTGGAATTGAGGGCACCGGCATCATTTAGCGCATGCTCAACCTCAGCATGCAAGGCATCCACCCCGTCCTTAATATTGACCGCAATCGAGATACTTGGCTCAATAAATCGAAGTGCCAGTTGGGCATCTTCTTCATCTGCCTGCACACCATAAGGCAGTCTGACCGCGACAAATTGATACTCATTAGTGTTGATCTCGGCATTGAGTTCATTCACTGCAAGTTGGGCAAGCCGGCCACAGGTGCTTGAATCAACACCGCCACTAATACCCAGTACCAGATATTTCTGGCCGGATGCTTTCAGATAACGTTTGATGAAGTCAACGCGACGTGTGATTTCATACTGCACGTCAATCGTAGGGAGCACTCTCATTTCGTTGAGAATGTGTTGACGTAAATCCATACACGGTTCTCCTAATCAATTAAGCCGAAGGTCATGACACTTAATAAACTTCTGCCGGGTTCCAGTCGATGCATGGCTATAAACTCGCCCCGTGAGTTGAAACTC
>JBFHPN010000051.1:0-8821 GCA_041592735.1 Oleiphilaceae bacterium
ATATACATTGTCGGTTTAGTGGTTAGCAGGCAGAGCTCTTTGATCAGGTTTAATTCGTCTTCAGACAGTTTCAAGGCTCGAACAGGTTTGGCTTCGTTAAGGTGAGGCAGTAATTTGCTTTCCAGTAAATCAATTTGTTCTTTTGCTTTTTTATCGCCACCCTTAGCGACACGCCCCAAGCGTTTTATTGCTTTTTCCACGCTATCCAGATCGGCGAGCGCTAGCTCGGTATTAATAACTTCAATGTCTGCTTCGGGGTCTACCTTTGCTGCGACATGGACCACGTTGGGATCTTCAAAACAACGAACAACATGAGCGATTGCATCGGTTTCGCGTATGTTGGCGAGGAACTTATTGCCAAGACCTTCGCCTTTGGATGCACCTTCCACCAAGCCGGCAATATCTACAAATTCCATGGTGGTTTGAACGACGCGTTCCGGTTTTACCAGTTCGGCGAGTTTGTTGAGTCGCGGATCAGGCATGCCGACCACACCGGCATTCGGTTCGATGGTACAAAAAGGAAAGTTCTCTGCATCAATGCCGGCTTTAGTCAGTGCATTGAATAAGGTAGATTTACCAACGTTTGGGAGGCCCACGATGCCACAATTAAAACCCATAATGTTTTTTCCAAGAGCGATAGATAGACGATAACGAAATTAAAAGGCGGCTAGTATACAGCAGGGGGGCAGATCCGTTAAGCATCATCCGCTATCAGGGGCTTATTCCGCTTTAAAACTATGAATAATTTGCATGGCTTTTTGCCAGTCGCCAAACAGAATGTCTTTCAGGTGACGGTCGGCTTCATCAAAACAGGCGTGGAGTTGTTCTCGTTCCTTGCTGCTTGGTTTGCTCAAGACATGTCCGGTCACTTTGCTGGCATGACCCGGATGGCTTATCCCGATACGTAAGCGTTTGAAGTTATTGTTGCCACCAAATTTCTCGATAATATCGCGTAAACCATTGTTACCCCCATGCCCGCCACCTTGTTTCAGTTTCATGGTGCCGCAGGGGATGTCCAGCTCATCGTGAATAACGAGTACTTCTTCGGGTTGTATCTTGAAAAACTGACAAATTGCGGAGACGGCTTGCCCGCTTCGGTTCATAAAGGTAGTCGGGAAGAGCAGATGCACATCTTTACCATCCAGGCTGAGCTTGCTATATAAGCCGAAAAACTTTTTATCAGGGGAGAGGGTGAGATGATGAGCAGAGGCGAGTTGTGCTAAAAAAATAGCGCCAGCATTGTGGCGCGTATTTTCGTATTCAGGGCCAGGATTACCCAGCCCTACGATCAGCTTGATTTGTGTCATAAGTTAAAAACTTGTGTCATGATCAATGAAGCTTCAAGCAAGGTCTGTTGATTACTCAGCAGGAGTTTCGCCTTCACCTTCTTCTTCAGCTACGGCACCTTTGGCTTTATGAACTGAGCATACTGGCAAGTTGTGATCTTCACCTTGCTGTAATGCTGCGATTGTTACGCCTTTTGGTAATACGATGTCGGATAAGTGAACGATGGTTTCGATGTCCACCTCTTTCATATCGACTTCAATGTATTCTGGCAGGTCGCCTGGTAAACAAATGATTTCAACTTCAACCATCTGGTGAGAAATAACACCACCAGCAGTTTTAACACCTTTACATGCTTCTTCATTAATAAAGTGAAGCGGAACATGAACGTGGATCGGTTGATCTTTAGTTACGCGCAAGAAGTCAGCATGAGTCACATCACCACGAGCAGGGTGACGTTGTAAGTCTTTCAGGATCGCAGATTCTTTTTTGCCATCATAGTTAATGGTCAGAATATGTGAATAGAAGGCTTCGTTGGTTAACGATTTTCTCAGTTCGTTAGAGCGCAGGCTTAACATTACCGGGTCTTTGCCATTTACACCGTACAGGATTGCCGGTACTTTATCTTCGTTGCGACGCAGGCGGCGGCTCGCACCTTTCCCCTGATCTGCTCGAAGTTCAGCGTTTACTACAAATGCATCAGTCATGATGTTTTTCCTTTCTGAATCACAGTTATCAACCCGCGACCAAGTGATAGTGTGATGGTTCTCAATTAAAAAAAAGCACATCGCATGCTTTTTTCATGGTTATTTGATTTTTAGCGATTCAATACTCGTTAAAAATCAAACGGTAAATTTTTTGGCTTTGCTTCTGTTCGTTTAATCAAAAAGCGCGCTAATGGATTCTTCGTTACTAATACGACGAATGGACTCAGCGAGTAAGCCAGAAATAGTAAGGGGGCGGATTTTACCACAATTTAACGCTTTGTCACTAAGTGGTATCGTATCTGTGACGATTAGCTCATCTAATGTTGATTTTGCGATGTTATCAATTGCCGGCCCGGACAAGACTGCATGGGTAATGTAGGCATAGACTTTGCGGGCACCGTGCTCTTTTAAGGCATCTGCGGCTTTGCATAAGGTACCGGCGGTATCAACCATGTCGTCGATAAGCAGGCAGACTTTATCTTTAACGTCGCCAATAATATGCATGACTTGTGAAACATTGGCCTGCGGGCGGCGCTTGTCAATAATGGCCAGATCGACATCACCCAGGCGCTTTGCCATAGCGCGCGCTCTGACAACACCACCGACATCGGGGCTCACGACGATAAAGTCTTCGGTAATTCGACGTTGAATATCATCCACTAAAATAGGTGTGCCATAAATATTATCTACGGGAATATCGAAAAAGCCCTGGATCTGGTCAGCGTGCAGGTCAACGGTCAGTACTCTGTCGACACCGGCACCGGTTATCATATCGGCAACTACTTTCGCTGTGATCGCAACGCGCGTAGAGCGAACCCGGCGATCCTGGCGAGCATAACCGAAGTAGGGGACCACCGCCGTGATACGTGATGCCGAGGCGCGACGCAAGGCGTCGGTCATGACGATCAGTTCCATTAAATTATCGTTCGTAGGGGCGCACGTCGGCTGGATAATAAATACATCTTTACCGCGAACATTTTCATTGATTTCGACGGTGACTTCACCATCACTGAATTTACCGACTTTGGCATCTCCAAGAGGTAAGCGTAGGTTATCGACGACTTTTTTGGCTAGTTCTCGGTTAGCATTACCTGAGAATATCATCATGCTAGGCATACGAGTGAAACCTCTTGATATCTAAATTACAGTGTATGGAGACTTGAATATGGCTGGGGTAGGAGGATTCGAACCTCCGCATGACGGGATCAAAACCCGTTGCCTTACCGCTTGGCGATACCCCAGTAAAGTGTTGCTGATGAAGCATTATTTGAGTGTTCATTGCGAACGTTCAGCTTCATTTAGCCTTTGAATTGCAGGAGAGAGATTAACTCCCTTGGCTATAAAGCCTTTGAATTTAGAGCGAGCTTCATTCAAAACCTGTAATGCTGCAGATTCGCTGTCAAAGCGTGCAAAGCAGCATGCTCCGGTACCTGTTAATCTGCTGTGAGCATATTGACCCAAAAAGTCGATAGCTTCAGCAATCTCAGGATAGAGTTCAGAAACAAGTGCTTCAAAATCGTTATGGAAATCTTTTGTTAGAAAATCGGTTTCTGACAGAGCCTGGAACCCAAATTTCTCTTCCCGAATAACGCTTGCTGGCTGCTTGTTATCTTGTCCCTCAAGAGCGGGCGCTATTTTCATCTTTGGTGTGTCTCTTGTCAACCTTTCGTGTGAAAAAATTTTGGCGGTATTCACATGACAATCAGGGCAAAGAATTACGTACCAGGGTTCTGAAAGTTGCAGTGGTGTGAGTTGTTCACCGATGCCTTCTGCCCAGGCACTGCGTCCCCGTACGAAAATCGGTACATCCGCACCGAGGCTTGCACCAATTTCTGCGAGTTGTGTTTCATCAAGCTGTAATTGCCATAAGCTGTTTAAGGCAAGCAGGGTAGTTGCGGCATTGGAACTCCCGCCTCCCAGGCCTCCACCTAATGGAAGGTGCTTTTCAATATGGACATGAACGCCGGGCAATTGATCGGGCTTTGCAGCCATAGCTTTAAGCTTTTGGGCGGCACGATAAATCAGGTTGCTTTCAGGTGGCAAGTCGGGAATATCGGGTGATAAGGTGATATCTCCAGGGTTTGGTTGCAAGGTGAAATGCAGCACATCGCCTCGATCCAATAATTGAAAAACGCTTTGCAGTTCGTGATAACCGGGAAAGCGTTCATTGGCTGAACGTTTTCTGTTGATATGCAAAAACAGGTTTAATTTAGCGGGAGAAATTAAGCTTAGGGTAGTGTCCATTCTTTTACAGCCAATATCATGCGTATGCGTTTATTTTCCAGTTTGATCTTTCCCGGGAGCGGCGGGTCGTAATCAGTGCGATAGTGGCTGAATGTTAGTGTCCAGTTATCCTGTACCATCACTTCTGGTAAGCCCTGTTCATTGACTTTTTGGGTGTACGTCAGGTTTTCAACCGGTAATGCTTTAATCCAGGATGATAAATAAGAAAGGGGCAAGGGAATGCCGAGCGCCTCTTCGACCAGCTTATCGGGTTCAAAAGAACTGAGGGGTTGTTCGCCGGACTGGAAGATGCTGAGAAAATCTGAGGTGCCGAATAGCTTCGAAGAACCTAGTCCAAAAAAAGTAGAGCTCAAATCAATTTCGAATTGATCTTCAGCCTGATCCCATTTATTGATTGCAATGGTGATCGACTCTTCGGGTGTTCTGACGCCCAGCTTGCCGAACAAGGACCAGTGAGTCAGTTCTCTTAACTGCGGCTCGACTGATGCCCAGTCATAGTGTTTATCTGAATCAGGCAAGCGTGGTTGAGTCTCGAAAACCGAACAGGCATTTAAGGTGGCCAGGCAGATTATCAAACAAATGAGTCTGCCTGTGTATCTGAGGTAATTGTTCAGTGAATCGCCTGAGCACCGAAAATACGTATTTAAAGTGCGGCTCAAGCGAGAATGGGTGTAATGCATGATGTCGATATATTCCTGGTGCCAAGTCGCTTAGTGCTTCTTGTGGTTTTACTGTACGGTATCGTTAGCTTGCGGCGCTGTGGGTTCGTGGTTTTCATCAGGGTTTTCTTGTGCCGATGCCTGGTCTGCCTCAGCCTGTTTTTTTCGTTGTTCCAGAATGTCTGGAGCCAATCGGGTAATTGTTTCAATTAGAACCGGATGTTCGGGATATTTTTCCAAAACATTGCTCCAGATTTCATAAGCTTCGGTTTTTTGGTTAAGGCTTAGCAGTACCTCTCCAAGGTGAGCTGCCACTTCGCCATCCTGATAGCCCTGGAAAGCCTTCAGGAGGAAATATAAGGCCTCTTCCGGTTTGTTCAGTTTGAACAAAATCCAGCCCATGCTGTCTTGAATGGCAGGGTTATTAGGCTCAAGACTTAATGCTTTTTGAATGAGTTGAAATGCTTCTGTATAACGATCTGTGCGGTCTGCCAGTGTATAACCTAATGCATTCAGTGCAATCGCATGATCAGGGTCCTGCTCCAGAATGATGCGCAAGTCGGCCTCCATCCCGGGGAGGTCATCATCTGCTTCGCGATTCATGGCGCGTGCATAGCGTAACTGTTCATCATCCGGAAAGGCTGCAATGGCATTGTCGAGGCTGGTATTCATCTGTGTTTTTTGTTTTGCCAGCGACAGTAGCTTAACTTCCAGTAACCAGAGCATTCTTTTCTTTTCAGGGAACTTGTCGCGCATCTCTGTCAGGTAAGCAATCATCTCTTCTGTTTTTTCTTTCTGTGCCAAAAAGAAGCTGATGCGTTCAATGGCGGCATCAAGATTTGGGCCTTCCTGGATTTTTTTATAGTGCGAAATGGCTTCGTTTATTTTTTTCTGCTGGTCTGCCATGCGGCCGAGGTAAAAGTGGACTTCATTGGGATGATGCCCTTCAACCAGTAAGCTGTTAAGTATTTCCTTTGCAGGTTCGATTTTTTTATTTTCAAACATCACTAAACCAAGAGATAGCTTCAGGCTCGGGGCTTGAGGGTAGGTTTCTATCAGTTGCTTGAAAACTTTTTCAGCCTCATCAAGCTGCTTTGTTTCAACCAGCAGGCTGGCGTAAAGGCGGCCGAGATTATGATCTGAAGGGAACTTCTTAAATGCTTTTTTGGCGAAGCTGGTGGCTTCTTCGACTTTTTTTAGTTCATAAAGCAGGTTAATTTTCAGTACGCTGGCGGCAGAAAATGATGGAGCCAGTTCAAATACCGGTTCCAGAGCTGCTAGCCCGAGTTCGTATTCTTTTAGTAACTTATGCATAAAGGCTATGCTGTAGGGGAGCGGATAATGCTTTGGATAACGTTGATAGAGTTGCTGAAATAACCCCAGGATTTCTCTTTGTTCCTCTTCGTTAACCGTTTGAGCGCCAAGTGCGAGGCTATCTATTCGGGGTTCACCTCCCAGGGACAGGATTTTTTCCAGTTGTTCCAGGGCAGCCGGGTAGTCTTTCGCGTAGAAATATTGATAGGCAAGTAATTGCAGCGCCGAAACATTATCGGGTTCCACGTCTGACCACAACAAAGCCATTTCCTTTATGGCTTCAATATCTTTCATGTATTGAGCAGCGTTGATGGCGCGTTTGATGACATCGGGATCTCGTGTCATGTGTGCTTGCTGAATGTAATTTAACAGGGTGATGGTGAACTGGTTACGTTGGGCAGCAATTTCTGCGACCATCAGATCGAAAAGCGTGTCTTTTGATAAGTCAAAATCTTTGAGTTTGGGTTTTTGGGGTTTGTCGCTTGCTTGCTTTTCTTGAGTCTGTGTGGCGCTATCGCTGTTTTGTGTGGCAGACAAAAAACCTAAGCCGTTGGCGCAGGCTGATAGAAGGCATACAAAGGTGAGTAGGCTAAAGTATTTTATGAGCTTCAAACTGTTATCTCTTTTGATTTTTTTTAAAAGTAAAATAAGAGGGCAGATGGTGAATGTGCCGAGCGAATCATTATAGCCTGTTTATCATGACATAAGATGAAGGGCTGTCAATGATGAGCTGGATCAATTTCTCCTCGCTTTACACTCTTGTTCATTGGCTTTATGCGGCGTCTGTTTGTAGAATAGCGCCTTTCAATCAAAATTGCTGGTAAACATGTCTTTTTTGGCCTTTGGGATCAACCACAAAACCGCACCTGTGAGTGTCAGAGAGCAAGTTGCTTTCGATTTACAGCGTTTAAATGAGGCCCTGGTTTCTGTGCAAACTGTCCCGGGTGTGCACGAAGCAGTTATTGTGTCGACCTGCAACCGTACCGAAATTTATTGTTCCGGTAATGAATCCTTAAGTTTGGAAGCGCTGCTGAACTGGCTTGCGAATTACCATAAGATGCCGGTAGCCAGTTTGCGACCCTGTTGTTTCAGTTATCAGGATGACGAGGCTATCTGCCATCTGATGCGGGTTGCCTCGGGGCTTGATTCTCTCGTGCTGGGTGAACCCCAGATATTGGGCCAATTAAAGTCTGCCTACACCAGTGCGGTGGCGGCAGGTACGGTCATGAACCAGCTAAGCCGGTTGTTTGAACATAGTTTTTCTGTGGCTAAGCGAGTGCGTACAGAGACGGCTATCGGAGAAAACTCGGTGTCTGTGGCGGCGGCCGCCGTAAATATGGCACGTCAATTATTCTCGGATTTTTCAGAAAACGTTGCCTTATTAATTGGTGCCGGTAAAACCACAGAGTTGGTGGCGCGTCATTTGAGGCAGAATGGCATAAAAAAGATCATCATTGCTAACCGGACACTTGCCCGGGCTCAGGACTTATCAGAATTGGTGGGGGGGGAGGCAGCGCTGATCGGCGATATTCCGGATCTTCTGGTGCAGGCAGATATCGTTATTGCATCAACCGCCAGCACGCTTCCTATATTGGGTAAAGGTGCGGTTGAGCGGGCACTGAAACTGCGCAAGCATAGGCCTTTTTTTATGGTCGATATTGCTGTTCCGCGTGATATCGAGCCTCAGGTTGCTGAGCTCGACGATGTGTATTTATACACCGTGGATGATTTGAAATGCGTGATAGATGAAAGCCTTAAGTCACGAGAAGGCGCTGCGCGTGAAGCGGAAGAATTTATCAAGCAAGGTTGTCAAAACTTTTTAAGTCAGCAACGCGTCACGGGGGTGGGAGATGCTTTGCGGCGCTTTCGAGCCCAGGCAGAGATATTACAACAACGTGAATTAATGAAAAGTGTGAACGCGCTGAAAAACGGGGCGAATCCGGAAGCGGTTCTGGCGCAGCTTGCCAGGTCACTCACCAATAAAATAATTCATGAACCTACCGTGCAGGTACGTAAGGCTGCAGAAGAAGGTAATCATGAAAAAGCACAATGGCTTCTAGATCTATTTGGTATTTCATCCGGCGAAGATGGCATTAATAATTCATAATCAAATAAAAAAAACGCGTATTTTAGGGAGTATTCATGACAGATATTGATATAAAACAATTAAAAAAATGGGAAGGCAAGCAAGAAACCAAAGAAGATGATATCAGTTTATTTCCTGCGCAAGCGTTGGCCGCAGCATTGAATAATGAGCATGTTCCCCAGAAAGGTGATGCCTTGCCGCTGTTCTGGGAGTGGTTATACTTTTTGCCGACCCCACGAGCAGATGCGACAGGCGTTGATGGCCATCCCGATAAAGGCGGTTTCTTGCCACCTGTTCCCTTACCAAGACGTATGTGGGCAGCTGGCGAGGTGGAGTGCCATCAAGCGCTCATTATTGGTCAGCCTGCAACGCGCGTATCGACCATCGAATCTGTTGAGCTAAAGCAGGGTAGCACCGGAACACTGGTGTTTGTGAATGTCCGTCACGAAATATCCCAGGCTGGCGTTTTATGTATTTCTCAATTACAGAATATTGTCTACCGGGAACAGGCAACGGAACCTACTGAG